>NZ_JBEAAM010000011.1:0-128123 GCF_040066175.1 Fontimonas sp. SYSU GA230001 | reverse complement strand
ATCATCCTCCGATGATCCCGCCGCCCCGCCGGCCTTTCAGGCTCACTTCACGTTGGAATCACGCACCCCCTTCAGGCTCATGTGTCATTGGAAGAGGCTTGACCTCCCGCCGACTCGCTGCACTGGACGATCATCACGTGGCGCACGGCCGGCACGCTCGCGTTCAGGCGGACAGCAGCACCCGCTCCGCGGCGAGCTGCGTCGCCGTGCGGGCGTCACGGGCCGGGTTGAAGCGCGGAGGGAGGCCCAGCCGGTCATGGGACGCGCTGTGCGGCGGCGGCACCAGTCTGGCCAGCAGCCCGGCGTGCTCGCGCTGCTGCTGCAGCGCCGCGACGCAGACCACGTCGGCGTAGTCGGCGGGACCGTCGCGTTGACGCTCGAGGTCCGCGCTGAGGACCGGCACCTGCGCCAGCTCGTCGGGAAAGTTCCAGGCGCGCAGCAGGTGGACACCGACCCGCGCGTGCAGATTCGACAAGCCTGCCTCCAGCTCGGCGGGACGGTCGTTCAGCTCCGGTCGCGCCTCGACCAGGCCGACGAGCGGCAGCAGACCGATCTCGCGCAGCAGACCGGCGAGCATCGCCGTGGCCGGGTTGAGCGGCGTGCGGCTGCGGGCCAGCACCGCGGCGAGCGCCGCGACTTCCAGGCTGCGCACCCAGGACGCGCGCAGGATGCGGACCAGTTCCGGACTGCGGGCGACGTGGATCTGTTCCAGCGCGTAGCGGGTCACCAGCGTGCGCGTCAGCGGCAGTCCCAGCCGCGCGATGGCCTGTTGCAGATCGGCCACCGGTCGGCCGCCGTAGGCAGCGCTGTTGGCGGCGCGCAGCAGACGTGCCGCACTGGCCGGGTCGGTGGCGATCTCGCGCGCCAGCCGCGCCGCGGACACATCCGGGTCGGCACACATGCGGCTCACGCGCAGCGCGACGTCCGGCAGCGTCGGCAGTGTCAGCTCGTCGCGATTGAGTGCATCGACGACGGTCAGCCACAGGTACAGCGACTTCATCTCCACCCCGGACGGTCTGTACGCCCCTCTCGTCCGGGTAAAGATACACCCTCCACGGGCCGGCGAAACCTCGGCGGGCGCAGCGTCGGTGCGGCGCTGAGTGGCCGGCGCAAAAAAGAACGGGCCCGCCGATCACGGTCGGCGGGCCCGTCCTGACCGCATCGCGGCGTGTTACTTCAGCAGTTCCTCGACCGCCGCGCGCTCCTCGCGCAGCTCCTTGTCGGTGGCGTCCATGCGTGCGCGCGAGAACTCGTCGATCGACAGGCCCTGCACGATCTCGTAGTGGCCGTTCCTGCAGATGCAGGGATAGCCATAGACGACGCCCGGCTTGATGCCGTAGCTGCCGTCGGACGGCACGCCCATCGACACCCACTTGCCGTTGCTGCCCAGCGCCCAGTCGCGCATGTGATCGACCGCTGCCGAGGCCGCCGAGGCGGCGGATGACAGCCCGCGCGCCTTGATCACCGCCGCACCGCGCTGCTGCACGGTCGGGATGAAGTCCTTCTCGACCCATTCCTGGGAGACGAGGCTCTTTGCCGGCTGGTTCTTGACGGTGCAGTGGCTGATGTCCGGGTACTGCGTGGAGCTGTGATTGCCCCAGATGATCATCTTGTCGATGTCGGTCGAGTGCGCACCGGTCTTGGCGGCGAGCTGGCTCAGTGCGCGGTTGTGGTCGAGACGCACCATCGCGTGGAACTGCTTCGGATCGAGGCCCTTGGCGGCGGTGGCCGCGATCAGCGCGTTGGTGTTGGCCGGGTTGCCGACGACCAGCACACGCACGTCCTTGCTCGCCTTGGCGGCGATCGCCTTGCCCTGCGGGCCGAAGATGCCGCCGTTGGCGGTGAGCAGATCCTTGCGCTCCATACCCGGGCCGCGCGGCCGCGCGCCGACCAGCAGCGCGTAATCGGTGCCCTCGAAGCCCGACATCGGGTCGGAGTGGATCTCGACGCCGCGCACGAGCGGGAAGGCGCAGTCGTCGATCTCCATCACCGTGCCCTTGAGCTTCTCCAGCACTTCCGGCACCGGCACTTCGAGCAGCTGCAGGATCACCGGCTGGTCGGGGCCGAGCATGGAGCCGGACGCGACGCGGAAGATGAGCGAATAGGCGATCTGGCCGGCGGCGCCGGTGATGGCGACCTTGACGGGTTTTTTCATGTCCGGGACTCCCAGGAATCGGTGCAGGACGGTGGAAGGGGCCGCGATTTTAGCGGCTTTGCGGCCGGTTGAGGGAATCTCCTCAGGCGCTGGCCTGCAGGACCAGCCGCGGCGGCGTGCGCAGGACGGGGCGCAGCGACAGCCAGCCCAGTGCCGCGACGAGGACGGCACCGGCGAGCGTGCCGACCAGCCACAGCAGCGGGCGCGGCCCATACGGGATGCGGAACAGCTGCTCGGCGAGCACCCAGGTCAGCGTCTGCGCGGCGATCGCCGCGACCAGGCCGGCGAGCGCGCCGAGCACCGCGTACTCGGCGATCAGGCCGCGCGTGATCAGGCCGGACCCGGCTCCGAGCGCACGCAGCAGCGCGGTTTCGCGCACGCGCTCGGCACGCGTGCCCTCGATCGCCGCGAGCAGAACGGTCAGGCCGGCGGCGAGCGTGAACAGGAAGATGAATTCGACCGCGGCGACGATGCGTTCGACGATGCCGCGCACCTGCCGCATCATCGCCTCGATGTCGAGCACCGTGACGTTCGGAAACTGCTCGCCGAGCGCGCGCAGCAGCGCGCGGTCGGCGGGCGGCAGATGGAAACTCGTCAGCCACTGCGCCGGCACGGATTCCGGCAGCGCACCGGGCGGCACCAGCAGGAAGAAATTCGGACGGAAGCTGTCCCATTCGACGGTGCGGAAGCTGTGCACGGTCAGGGTCACGCGCTCGCCGGCGAAATCCAGCGTCAGCGTGTCGCCGAGCTTGAGGTTCAGGCGCTTGATCGCGTACTCGTCGGCCGACAGCCAGGGCTGGCCCACACCGGCCTCGCCCCACCACTGGCCTTGCGTGATGTGGTTGTCGGCGCCCAGCGTCGTCGTCCACGACAGGTTGAAATCGCGGTTGATCCAGCGCTGCGTTTCCGGATCGTCGAAGGAATCGGCGGTCACCGGCACGCCGTTGAGCTCGACCAGGCGCCCGCGCGCCATCGGCCACAGCTCGAGATCGCGGTAGCCGCGTTCGGCGAAGAACGCACGCAGCGCCGCGACCTGGCCGGCCTGGATGTTGATCAGGAACTGGTTGGGCGTGTCCGCGGGCAGCTTGCGCTGCCAGGTCTTGAGCAAATCCTCGCGCACCACCGAGACCAGCAGCAGCGCCAGCAGGGCCAGGCCCAGCGTCGTCACCTGCGCCACGGTCGCGGCGCTGCGGCGCGCGACGTTGCCCAGACCGAAGCGCCAGGACATGCCGACACGGCCGCGCAGCGGGCGCAGCGCCAGCACCAGCAGCGTCGCCAGCAGCGCCAGTGCCAGCAGGGCGGCAGCGGCGCCGCCGAGCACGAACAGCGCCAGCCGCGCGTCGCCGGTCGCCAGCCACAGCAGCGCCGCGCCGGCGCCGAGCGCAGCCAGCCAGACCGCGCGCGCGCCGGCGAATCCGCCGAGGCTTCGCTGGAACACGCGCAGCGGCGGCGCGCGCCGCGCATCGAGCATCGGCGGCGCGGCGAAGCCGACCAGCATCAGCAGGCCCAGCGCCGCCGCGGTCGCGAGCGGCTGCAAGGGTGGCGGCGGCAGCGGCAGCTGGATCAGGCTGCCGAGCAGCCGTGTCAGAACGGCCTGCGCGGCATAGCCCACGCCGGCACCGAGGACCGCGCCGCCCGCGCCGAGCAGGCCCAGCTGCAGCAGCAGGGCGCGCGCCAGGAATCCCTGCCGCGCGCCCAGGCACTTGAGCAGGGCGATCTCGTCGCGCAGTTTCTCGCCGTACTGGCGCGCCGCCAGCGCCACGGCGGCGGCGGACAGCAGCGTCGCGGCCAGCACCGCGATGTCGAGGAACTGCCCGGCGCGCTCGAGCGCGTTGCGGATCTCCGGCCGCGCGTCCTGCGGCGTGATGCGGCGCATGCCGGGATCGACCTCGCGTGCCGCCAGCCGTGCGACCGCCGCCGCGGGTCCGGCCACCAGCAGGCTGTACTGTGCCCGGCTGCCGGGCCCGAGCAGGCCGCTGGCCGGCACGTCGGCCGCGTTGATCATCAGGCGCGGCGCCAGATCGGCGAAGCCGTTGCCGCGGTCCGGCTCGGTCACGATCACCGCACTGACGCGCAGCTGCAGCGCGCCGACCTTGAGCACGGCGTCGCGCGACAAGTGCAACTCCTGCCACAGGCGGACATCGGTCCAGGCCTCGCCCGGCGCCGGCACGCCGGTCGCCGCGCGCGGCTCGCCATGGGGCTCGTCGGCGATCCACGGCCGGCCGCGCAGCGGGTAGCCGTGCTCGACCGCCTTGACCGAGGCCAGCGCCGTCTCGTCGCCGTGGAACACGACGCTGGTGAAGCCCACGACGCGTGTCGTGTACAGACCGAGACCGGCGGCCGTCTCGCGCAGTGTCTCCGGCAGCGGCCCACGTGCGCTGTACATCAGATCGCCGCCCAGAGACTCGCCGGTCTGCGTCGCCAATGCCGCGCGCACCCGCTCGGTGAACAGCTCGACGGCACCGACCGCCGCGACGGCCACGATCAGCGCCAGCGTCAGGATCAGCAGTTCGCCGCTGCGCCAGCCCCTGCGCAAACGCCGCGCGGCGAACGCGGCCGCGCTAGCCATGCAGGCGGCCCTCGCGCAGCTGCAGCGTGCGCTGGCAGCGCCCGGCGAGCGCGGCATCGTGCGTCACCAGCACCAGCGTCGTGTTCTGCGCCTCGTTCATCTCGAACAGCAGGTCGATGATGCGCGCACCGGTCGCGGTATCGAGATTGCCGGTCGGCTCGTCGGCGAACAGGATCTTCGGCTCGCCGCAGAATGCGCGCGCGATGGCGACACGCTGCTGCTCGCCGCCGGAGAGCTGCTGCGGATAGTGGCCAAGCCGTGCGCCCAGACCGACGCGCTCCAGGGCCGCGCGGGCGCGCGCCGGCGCGTCGTCGCGGCCGGCGAGCTCGGCCGGCAGCATCACATTCTCCAGCGCCGTGAAGCCGGCGAGCAGCTGGAACGACTGGAACACGAAGCCGATCCGGCCGGCACGCAGGGCGGCACGGGCGTCCTCGTCGAGATCGTCGAGGCGCTGACCATCGATGCGGATCTCGCCGCGCGTCGGCAGATCGAGCCCCGCGAGCAGCGACAGCAGCGTGGTCTTGCCGGAACCGCTGGCGCCGACGATCGCCACCGTCTCGCCGCGCGCGACGTCGAGATCGACGCCGGCGAGAATCGTCAGCGCCTGCCCGCCGCTGCTAACCTGCTTGACCACTCCGCTCGCCAGCACGGCGCTGTACCGACTCATGACTTCGTTCTTCCTTCGTCTGCTGTTGCCGCTGGTCCTGGGTCTCGCCGCGCCGGCGATCCACGCCGCCGGCGCGGACACACGGCCGATCATGCTGGTGCTCGGCGACAGTCTCGGCGCCGCCTACGGCGTCCCCGCCGAGCGCGGCTGGGTCGCCCTGCTGCAGAAGCGGCTCGACGCGGCAGGCTATCCGGCGCGCGTCGTCAATGCCAGCGTCAGCGGCGAAACCACCGCCGGCGGGCTGGCGCGCCTGCCGGCGCTGCTCGAACGCCACCGTCCGCGCTGGGTACTGATCGAGCTGGGCGGCAACGACGGCCTGCGCGGCCTGCCGCTGACGCGCCTGCGCGACAACCTGCGACAGATCGGCGCGCTCAGCCGCGCGGCCGGCGCCACGCCGATCTATTTCGAGATGCGCATCCCCACCAATTACGGCGCGGACTATGCCGATGGATTCGCCGCCAGCTTCGGTGAGGTCGCGCGCGCCCTGAAAGCGCCGCTGGTCCCGTTCTTCCTCGCCGAGATCGCAACCGACCCCGCGTCTTTCCAGGACGACGGCATCCATCCGACCGCCGCGGTGCAGGACAAGCTGCTGGACGCGGTCTGGCCGACGCTGCGGCGGGTGCTCGCAGCGGGCGCATCCCGCTGAGCCCTTCGTCCGTATGGGGGACACGGGACTCTCCCCGCTCAGACCCCTCCCATGAACATCGCGGTCATCGGCTCCGGCATCTCCGGACTCTCAGCGGCCTACTTTCTCGCGCAGCGCCACGCGGTCACGCTCTACGAGCGCGACCCGCGCGTCGGCGGGCATACGCACACGATCGTCGTGCCGACGCCGTCCGGCGAACAGCCCGTGGACACCGGCTGGATCGTGTTCAACGGCGTCAACTACCCGAACCTGAGCGCGCTGTTCACCGAGCTCGGCGTGCAGACCCGCCCGACCGACATGTCGTTCGCCGTCTCGCTGGGCGGCGGCGCTTACGAATGGAAGGGGAGCGACCGGCTGTACACGGTGTTCGCCCAGCCGTCGAACCTGTTCCGGCCCGCGCACCTGCGCCTGCTGACCGACATCCTGCGCCTGAACCGGCACTGCACCGCGCTGCTGCGCGCCGGCACCCTGCCGCCGGGTTCGCTCGGCGACTTCCTGCGCGATGCCGGCTTCTCGCCCGAGCTGGGCGCGCGCTACCTGCTGCCGATGGCGGGGCTGATCTGGAGCTGCTCGCCGCGCAAGGCGATGGAGTACCCGGCCGCCGACTTCATGCGCTTCTTCGACGCACACAGCCTGTTCACGACGACGCAGCAGCCGACCTGGCGCACCGTCGTCGGCGGCAGCCACCAGTACGTCCGCGCGATGCTGGCGCGCTTCCGCGGCACTGTACGCTTGCAGACCCCGGTGCATGCGCTGCAGCGCGTCACCGGCGGCGTGGAGCTGACCACGCAGGACGGCACGCGGCGTTACGACCGGGTCGTCTGCGCGGTGCACGCCGACCAGGGCCTGCGCCTGCTCGCGGACGCGGATGACCGGGAGCGGCAGGTGCTCGCCGGCATGCCCTACAACGCCAGCCGTGTCGTGCTGCACACCGACGACCGCCATCTGCCGCGGCGGCGCGGCGCGTGGGCGGCGTGGAACTACATCAATGACGAGGCCGACTTCACGGCGGCGGACTTCGAGCGCGAAATCCACGACCGTCCGATCTCCGGCAGCTACTGGATGAACCTGCTGCAGGGCATCCCGGGGCCGGTGAACTACGTCGTCACGCTCAATCCGACACGCGACATCGCCGCGGACCGGATTCTCTACGACACCGTGTACGAGCACCCGCACTACGGCACCGCCAGCCTGGGCACGCACGCGGGACTGGACCAGATCCAGGATGCCGGCGGCCTGTGGTGGGCGGGGGCCTGGAGCGGCTATGGTTTCCACGAGGACGGGCTCAGATCGGGCCTGCGCGCAGTGGCGGGGATCGACCGCGAATGTCTCCCACGGTGGGCACGGCTGTGAACGACCACGCGGACGGTGCGCTGTATCCGGCGCGCGTGATGCATCGCCGTCGCGTGGCGCCGCATTACCGCTTCGTGTACCGCGTGTTCTATCTGCTGATCGACATCGACCGCGTCGATGCACTGGCTGCGCGCCTGCGCTGCTTCTCGCACAACGGCTTCAACCTGTTCGCGCTGCACGACCGCGACCATGGCGATGGTCGCGGGCTGCGCGCCTGGGCGGAGCACACGTTGCGCAGCCAGGGCATCGAACCCGATGGCGGCCGCATCCGCCTGCTCGCGTTTCCGCGCGTGCTCGGCTTCGCCTTCAACCCGATCGCGCTGTGGTACTGCGAGCATCGCGACGGGCGGCTGCAGGCGATCATCGCCGAGGTGCGCAACACCTTCGGCGAGCGCCACAGCTACGTGCTTGCATCCAGCGACGCGTCTTCCGCGTATGGAATGACGTTCGAGAAGGACAAGCACTTCCATGTCTCGCCTTTTCTCGAACGGTCCGGCCGCTATCGCTTCGTGCTCGACGCACCGGGCGAACGGGTGCGCGTGGTGATCCACGAGACGCGCGAGGGGCGGCCGGTGCTGGACGCGACGCTGGCTGGAGAACGGCGCGAGCTGAATGACCGCACGATCATCGGCCAGTTGCTGCGCATGCCGTGGATGACCGTGAAGGTCGTCGCCGGCATCCACTGGGAGGCTCTGAAGATCTGGCTGCGCGGCGCGAAGTTTCACACCAAGCCGGAACCGCTGCAGCCGGACGTGAGCTGAGAACGATTCGAGACAATGGGGCAGGCGCAGATGAATCCGAACGAACTGGATCCGAACACCGATGTGCAGCGCATCCTGCTGCGCGACGGCTTCTCGCCGGACCTGCCGGCGACACTGGCGCCGGCGCAGCGCCTGAACTGGGGGCTGCGGCTGCTGCTGTACATGCTGCGGGGCCTGCGCATCGGCTCGCTCGATGTCACGCTGCCCAATGGCCAGACGCACAGCTTCCACGGCAGCGAACCGGGCCCGCACGGCGTGCTGCAGGTTCGCTCGGCCGCGCTGGTCCGCCACGTGCTGCGCGCCGGCGAGGTCGGTTTCGGCGAGGCTTACCTCGATGGCTGCTGGGATTCTCCCGACCTCACGCGCCTGCTGATGGTGCTGTATCTCAACGAGCCGCACTACCGGGGACCCTACGAGAAGAACCTGCTCGGCCGCCTCTACGGCCTGCTGCGCCATCGCCTGCGCGCCAATACGAAGACCGGCGCACGCGCCAACATCGAGTATCACTACGATCTCGGCAACGAGTTCTACAAGATGTGGCTCGACGAGACGATGGCGTACTCGTCCGCCATCTTCTCGCGCCGCGACGCGCCGGGCGGTGCCGCGTCGGGCACGTTCATCCCGCCCAAAGAGACGCTGATGGACGCCCAGCTCAACAAGTTCCGGCTGATGTTCGAGCGCCTGGACCTCAGGCCCGAGCACCACCTGCTGGAAATCGGCTCCGGCTGGGGCGGCTTTGCGATCCACGCGGCGCGGCAGTCCGGATGCCGCGTCACCAGCATCACGCTGTCGAAGGAACAGCTCGCCGAGGCGCAGCGGCGCGCGCAGGCTGCGGGCCTGGCCGATCGGGTCCGCTTCGAGCTGCGCGACTACCGCGACATCGACGGCGCCTACGACCGCGTCGTCTCGATCGAGATGTACGAGGCGGTCGGCGAGGCGTACTGGCCCGCATACTTCGCGGCGATCCAGCGGGCGCTCAAGCCCGGCGGGCGTGCCGCGATCCAGGGCATCACGATCAGCCCCAGGATCTTCGACGAGTACCGGCGCAAGCGCGACTTCATCCAGAAGTACGTCTTCCCCGGCGGCATGCTCTGTCCGCCGGGCCTGTTCCAGGATCTCGCGCTCAAGGCCGGACTCATCGCCGAGGACGCGAAGTTCTATGCCAGAGACTACGCCGACACGCTGATGCACTGGCACCGCAACGTACTGGCCGCGCACGAACCGATCGCGCAGCGTTTCGGCGAGCGCTTCCTGCGCATGTGGCGCTACTACCTGAGCTATTGCGAATGCGGGTTCCGCACCGGCAGCATCGACCTCATGCAGATCAGCCTGCGCAAGCCATGAGCCTCCGCGTCATCGCGCTGTTCGCGGTACTCGTGTTCGCCGGCCTCGTCGGCGTCTCGGCGTGGGCCAGCGGACACATCGGCATCCTGCCGGCCATCGGCGCGCTGGTCGCGAATCCTGCGCAGGGCACGCACCCGTGGCTCGTCGCCACGCTGTTCGACGCCTACTTCGGCTTCCTCTGGTTCTGGCTGTGGGTCGCCTACAAGGAAACCCGCTGGACGCCGCGCCTGGTCTGGCTGTTGCTGATTCTCGGGCTGGGCAACATGGCGATGGCCGCATACGTGCTCATCCGCATCGCGCGGCTGCCCGCAGGCGCGCGCGTCGAGGACCTGCTGCTGCGCGATGCCCCCGCTCGATCGGCCCCGGGCGGCGAGAACCGAACCGGGGTATAAGGACGCTGCGCGGCCCGGCGCACGTCAGCACGGGCGCGGCGACGGAGACGGCGGTGGAGCGGACATCGTGGAGCCTGCGCCTGGCGCGCGCGCTCGATCTGGTCGGCGCCCAGGGACTGCCCCAGGACGGCAATGGCTGGCCGGTGCGCAACGCGCCCTCGCCACTGTCCGTGTTCGTGCCCTTCGTCCGCGCGCGCGGCGAACGTCGCGCGCGGCGCCTGATCGAGGACGTCAGCCCGGCCGCGTTCGATGGCGCGCGAACGCTGCGCCTGCGTGCGGATGGCCGCTGGCATGACAGCGGCCTCGTGCTCGCAGCCGGCGAGAACGTCCGCTACTCGGCCGGCGGGCGGATGTTCCTGTCACGCCCGCTGGAGGTGAGCATCGGCGCACGCAGCTGCGTCTGGTACCGCATCGGCCACGGCCCGATCGCCCGCCTGCCCGGCGCAGAGGGCGTCATCCAGGCGGCGGGCGACGGTCCGTTGCGGCTGCAGGCGGCACTGCCCGGCGCCTTCGGCGCCCCGGACGGCGCAATCAACACCGAGAGCCCACCACCGCCGACGAGCGGCGAGGTGTTCGTGCGGCTGGCTGCGGTGGACGCCACGGCCGCAGCCGTGGTTGCGCCACCCACAGGCTGGCATTACCTGTGGCGCATCGGCGCGGCGGGCATTTTCAGGACCTGCGAAGACGGCAGCGCGCTGTGCTGCGACACCCACGGCGACGTCGGCATCCTGCAGCATCCAGTGGATCGTCCGCTCACCGGGACGCTGCAGCTGAGCTGGGACTGGCTCGTCGAGGCGCTGCCGTCGCGCCTGCCCGAGCACGTCCAGCCGACGCACGACTACCTGTCGATCGCCGTGGAGTTCGACAACGGCCTCGACCTCACCTACATGTGGAGCGGCGGTCTGCCCGCCGGCACGATCTTCCAGTGCCCGCTGCCGTGGTGGGACCAGCGCGAGACGCACTGGGTGCTGCGCACGCCGGCCGACGGCCTCGGCCGCTGGATCGGCGAATCGCGCAGCCTTCTCGCCGACTACCGACGCGCGGTCGGCGGCCCCGTGCCGCAACGCATCGTCGCGGTCTGGCTGATCGCCAACTCTACTTTCCAGAATGCCCGGGGCCGCTGCCGCTATCGCAGGATCGTTCTCGATGATGGCGTGCAGCGCATCGGCATCGGTCCCTGAACGGAAGACGCCCGCCATGCGCATGCTGCTCGTCACGACCTTGATGCTGCTGCCCTTCGCGGCGCGCGGTTTCGACGTGCCGCCGTTCACGCCCAATGTCGTCGATACCGCCGGCGTGCTCGATGCCGCCGCGCAGCAGACCATCAACGACGAGCTGCAGCGGATCCGCGCGGAGAGCCACATCTGGGGCGCGGTGCTGATCGTCGGCACGCTCGGCGGCGAGCCGATCGAGAACGTCGCGGTGCAGACCTTCGAGAAATGGCAGCTCGGCAGGCGGGGCGTCGACAACGGCCTGCTGCTGGTGCTGGCGATGAGCGACCGCCAGTCGCGCTTCGAAGTCGGTTACGGGCTGGAAGGCGCGATTCCCGACGTCGTCGCGCTGCGCGCGCTCGACGCCTACCTCGCGCCGAAGATGCGCGCGGGCGACACCGCCGGCGCGATCGTCGATGCCTTTGCGTTCCTGTCGCGCGTCGTCGCGCAGGATCCCGATGCGCTGCGCGAGTTGAGCGAGGCGGAGTCGGTGGAGGAGTTCGACTGGCCGCGCGGATTCATCGCCCTGGGCGTGTTCCTGTTTGCGCTCTGGTTCACGCTGCCGATCCGCAACGCCTGGGTGACGCGCCAGCGTGCACGCCTGCACCGACTCGCTCCGTCGCTGTCGCTCGACGACGAGGACGTCGTCACATCGGAAGGCGCCGGGAAAGGCTGGAAGGGCAGCCTGGTCGTCCAGGGCTTCCTGTCGATCAACCCGGGTGCTTTCGTGCTGATCCTGTCGGCGCTGTTCGTGCAAGCCTTCTATATCTCGATCGGCGCTGTCCTGATGATCATGGTGCTGCTGATCCACGGGTCCGGCCGCAAGTACGCCTCGCCGGAACGCTATCGCCGATTCCTCGAGGATCTCGCCAGGCGGCGCGCCGAGATGATCGAGCAGGGCCACCTGAGGCAGAGCGCGTCCGGCGCCTACGAGTACACGCCGGCGTACTACGCCAGCCGCGCATCCTCGTCTTCGTCGTCGGGCAGTTCGGGTTCTTCGTCGTCCTCGGGTGGCGGCAGCTCCGGCGGCGGCGGCGCCAGTTCGCGCTGGTAGCAAGCCGCCGCCGGCGCTCCGCGCGACACGAAAATCCCCCGGCACGACATGGCCATGCCGGGGGATGGAACGCCGCGCGGGATCAGATCGCGTCGAAGCGGTCGAGCATCATCACCTTGTTCCAGGCGGCGACGAAGTCCTTCACGAACTTCTCCTGCCCATCGGCCGCGGCGTACACCTCGGCGACCGCACGCAGTTCGGCATTGGAGCCGAAGATCAGATCGACCGGCGTCGCGGTCCATTTCGGCTTGCCGGTGGCGCGGTCCACACCCTCATAGAGGCCGGCGGTCTTGGCCGACGGGCTCCAGCGCGTGGACATGTCGAGCAGGTTGACGAAGAAGTCGTTGCTCAGCGTGCCCGGACGGCGGGTGAAGACCCCGTGCGCCGCCTGCCCGGTGTTGGCGTCGAGCGCGCGCATGCCGCCGACGAGCACGGTCATCTCCGGCACGGTCAGGGTCAGCAGGTTGGCGCGTTCGACCAGCATCTCCGCCGGCGAGCGCTTCAGGCCGGCGCCGTAGTAGTTGCGGAAGCCATCGGCCTTCGGCTCCAGCACGGCGAACGACGCGACATCGGTCTGCGCCTCCGACGCGTCCATGCGGCCCGGCGTGAACGGCACCTGCACGTCGTGGCCGGCCTTCTTCGCCGCCTGTTCGATCGCGGCGCCGCCGCCGAGCACGATCAGATCGGCGAGCGAGATCCTCTTGCCGTCCTTCTGCGCGCGGTTGAAGTCCTTCTGGATGCTCTCCAGCTTCCTCAGGACCTTGGCGAGTTCCTTGGGATCATTGACCGCCCAGTCCTTCTGCGGCGCCAGCCGCACCCGCGCCCCGTTGGCCCCGCCGCGCATGTCGGTGCCACGGAAACTCGCGGCCGAGGCCCACGCGGTGCGCACCAGTTCCGGAGTCGTCAGGCCCGAGGCCAGGATCCGGGCCTTGAGTTCGGCGACGTCCCTGGCATCGACCAGCGGGTGATCGACCTTCGGGATCGGGTCCTGCCAGATCAGTTCTTCGGCCGGGACCTCGGCGCCGACATAGCGCGCACGCGGCCCCATGTCGCGGTGCGTCAGCTTGAACCAGGCCTTGGCGAAGGCCAGCTCGAACTCCTTGGGATTCTCCATGAAGCGCCGGGAAATCTTCGCGTAGCTCGGATCGAAGCGCAGCGCGAGATCGGTCGTGAACATGATCGGCGCGTGCGTCTTCGTCTTGTCGTGCGCGTCCGGCACGTTCTTCATCGCGTCCGCGTTCTTCGGCACCCACTGGATCGCGCCGGCCGGGCTCCGGGTCTGCTCCCAGTCGAAGGCGTACAGGTTGGTCAGGTACATCATCGTCCACGCCGTCGGCGCGGCCGTCCACGCGCCCTCCAGACCGCTGGTGATCGTGTCGGCACCCTTGCCGCTGCCGCACTTGTTGGTCCAGCCCAGGCCCTGCTCCTCGATCGCCGCGCCCGCCGGTTCGGGACCGAGGCAGCCCTCGGGACTGCGCGCGCCGTGTGCCTTGCCGAAGGTGTGTCCGCCGGCGATCAACGCGACCGTCTCCTCGTCGTTCATCGCCATGCGGCCGAAGGTCTCGCGGATGTCCTTGGCCGCGGCGAGCGGATCGGGATTGCCGTTCGGACCTTCCGGGTTCACGTAGATCAGACCCATCTGCACCGCGGCCAGCGGGTTCTCCAGCTGCCGATCGCCACTGTAGCGCTCGTCGGCCAGCCACTTCTTTTCCGGTCCCCAGTAGACGAGATCGGCTTCCCAGTCATCGGCGCGGCCGCCGGCGAAGCCGAAGGTCTTGAAGCCCATCGATTCGAGCGCGACGTTGCCGGTCAGGATCATCAGATCGGCCCAGGACACATTGCGGCCGTACTTCTGCTTCACCGGCCACAGCAGGCGTCGCGCCTTGTCGAGATTGGCGTTGTCCGGCCAGCTGTTGAGCGGCTCGAAACGCTGCTGACCGCCGCCGGCGCCGCCACGCCCGTCGGCGACGCGGTAGGTGCCAGCGCTGTGCCAGGCCATGCGGATCATGAACGGCCCGTAGTGGCCGAAGTCGGCCGGCCACCAGTCCTGCGAGGTGGTCAGCACCTTGCGGATGTCCGCCTTCAGGGCCGCGAGATCGACGCTGGCGAAGGCCTTGGCGTAATCGAAGTCGGCGCCGTAGGGGTTGGAGCGCGCGTCGTGCTGCCGCAAGGGAGCCAGATCCAGCTGCTCCGGCCACCAGAAGCGGTTGGCCATCGACGCGCTTTCGGCGCGGGCGACGCCCGCGGCCAGCAGGGGTGGAAGGGCCAGCGCACAGACCGCCAGCCAGGTCGCGGATTTCTTTTGCATGGGAGCACTCCTCTTTGGATGGGAACGACGACCGCGCAGCTACCTTACGGCGTCGTCGCGTGCTCGTGGATGAAAAGATTCAATTGCTGCGATAGCACATCCCATCGACCCCTGCGCCGCGGCGGGTGCGGCCGGTCACGCCGCCAGCGCCGGCGCCGACTCCGTGATCGGCGTCAGGCGGTAGTGCGCGAGCACCAGCGCGGCGGTGCGGCGCCGGAACTCGGTCTGCAGGCCGATCCAGTTGTTGGTGTTGCGGCCGTCGGCCGTGGTGTACCAGCTGTGGCAGCCGCCCTCGTAGGTGGTGCGCGCGCTGCGCTCGCGGATCTCGGCGACGTAGTCGGCCTGGGCCTCGGCGGTGACCTCGACGGCCGCGAGCTTCTGCCGCTCGCGCGCCTGGAGCAGGCTGACGATGTAGCGCTGCTGGCATTCGAGCATGAAGATGATCGAGCCGGAGCCGAGATTGGTGTTCGGACCGTAGAGCATGAAGAAATTCGGAAAGCCCGCGACCGCCATGCCCAGGTAGGCCTCGGCGCCGTGCTGCCAGTTCGCATGCAGGTCGAGGCCGTCGCGGCCGGTGACCTTCATCGGCGCGAGGAACTGCGTCGCGGCGAAGCCGGTGCCCCAGATGATCGTGTCCACCTCGCGCAGCCTGCCGTCGGCGGTGCGCACGCCGGTCGGCGTGATCTCGGTGACGGCGTCGGTGACGAGTTCGACATTGGGTCGCTGCAGCGTCGGCAGCCATTCGTGGGTCAGCAGGATGCGCTTGCAGCCGATCGGATAATCCGGCGTCAGCTTCCTGCGCAGTGCCGGATCACGCACCTGCAGCCAGAACATCAGCTTCGAAAAACCCGTCACCAGACGCTCGGCCCACTTGTGGCCTTCGTAGGCATAGCCCAGCAGCTCGGTGATGCCATAGATGCGCCAGCGGTCGAGGTCGTGCAGGATCGGGAAGGTGTCGAGCAGCCAGCGCTCGAAGCGCGAGAACTGGCGGTCGAACTTCGGGATGATCCAGCCGGGCGAGCGCTGGAACACGTGCATCCGCGCGACCCTGGGCGCGATCGCCGGCACGAACTGGATCGCGCTGGCGCCGGTGCCGATGACCGCGACCGTCTTGCCGGCCAGGTCGTAGCCGTGGTCCCAGGTCGCCGAGTGGAAGGTCTTGCCCTGGAAGCGGTCAAGCCCCGGGATGTTCGGGATCGCCGGGCGGTGCAGCTGACCGACCGCGCTGACCACGGTGTCCGCCTCGATGCGCGCGCCGTTGGCCAGCGTCACGGTCCAGACGCTGCGACTCTGGTCGAAGGCCGCCGACCGCACCTCGGCACCGAAGCGCACGTGGCGCAGGAGGTCGTGCTTGCGCGCGCAGTGCCGGATGTAGTCGAGGATCTCGGGCTGCGGCGCATAGCGGTTCGACCACGGGTAGTGCGGCTCGAACGAGTACGAGTACAGGTGCGACGGAATGTCGCAGGCCGCGCCGGGATAGGTGTTCTCGCGCCAGGTGCCGCCGACGTCCTGGCCTTTTTCCAGGATCACGAAGTCGTCGATGCCGGCCTGCTTCAGGTAATAGCCCATGCCGATGCCGCCGAATCCGCAGCCGATGATTGCGACGCGGGTCCGCGCGGTCTGGGTGCTGTCCACGATGCGCCTCCGTTCCAGTGACGACTTGTTTTGTGCACGGCATCATGCCCCGCGATGGTCCCCGGGTGAATGACGTCGATGGCCAAGGTGTTGACAATTGTGGCCACCTCGCCAAGTGCCGTCACCCTCCATGGCCCGTGCCCAAGTCCGCCGCACCGTGATCAGCGCGAAAGTGCTGGTGCAGTTCGCCACCGCCCGCGGCGTCGAGCCGGCCGACAGCCTGCGCGACAGTGGCATCACGCCGGCGATGCTCGAACAGCCCAGGACCGAGATCGGCGCCGAACAGGAGCTCGCGGTGGTACGCAACATCGTGCGCCGCATCGGCCATCTGCCCGGCCTCGGGCTCGACGCCGGCCTGCGCTATCACCTGTCCACCTACGGCATCTGGGGCTTCGCGGTGCTGACCAGCCCGACCTACCGCAGTGCCGCGGAGATCGCACTGCGCTATCTCGACCTGACCTATGCCTTCGTGCACTTCCGCCTCGAAACGCGCGGCGGCGATCTCGCGCTGATTCTGGACGACGGCTCGATCCCGGAGGACGTGCGGCAATTCCTGTTCGAACGCGACTTCGCGGCGTGGTCCAACGCCGTGCACGAGCTGGGCGGCGTGCCGGTGGCTGCCGTGCAGTTCCGCTTTGCGCGGCCGGCCTACGCCGCGCGCTTCGCCGAACTGTGCGGCGGCGTGGCGCCGCGCTTCGACGCTGCGGAGAACGTGATCCTGCACCATGCCAGCGACGTCGATGCGCCGATGCTGCAGGCCGACCCGAATGTGTGGCGCCTGTGCCTGGCGCAGTGCCGCCAGCTGCTCGACGCGCGCCGGACGCGCAGCGGTGTCTCCGGCAAGGTGCGCGACATTCTCCTGCGTGGGTCCAGCGAGATGCCCGACATCCGGACGGTTGCCGCGGCGCTGCACGTCGCCCCGCGCAGCCTGCGCCGCCACCTCGAACAGGAAGGCACCTCGTTCCGCGAACTGCTCGACGAGGTGCGCCTGACACTGGCCGAGGAAATGCTCGGCACCGGCCGCATCAAGCTCGACGAGATCGCGCTGCGCCTGGGCTACGCGGAGGCCGCGAGCTTCACGCACGCATTCAAGCGCTGGAAGGGCGTGTCGCCGGCGGCGTACCGGCGGCAGCGCAGCGATTCGCCGTAGGAGCGGCCCATGGCCGCGATGCGGTGCGTGCACCGCGCCGAATGAATCGCGGCCATGGGCCGCTCCTACCTGGCAGGCTTGTTCACTCGCTCAGCGTCAGCGTCTGCGTGACGTGCCCGGCGATCTCCGACTCGCAGAAGCGCGCCGGCACCCAGCCGCTCTGCGAGTACAGCCGCGTCTGGTCGGCGTAGTGCGGCGAGGCCGGATTCGCGCTCTGCGAGTAGGTCAGGATCGTGCGCGCGTCCGGGCAGTCGTCGTCGTCGAAGTTCACCACCTGGATGAAGCTCGATCCGTGCACGATGTCCGGGTAGCCGGTACCGGCGACCCAGGGCGCGGTGATGGCATTGAACACGCCCATTTCGCCGGGGCCGCCGTGGATCGGGATCTGCTCGTCGCCGCGCGCCTCGAACTGCGTCGTGCGCAGCGTCACATCCAGCGGCAGGTCCGCAGACTGCAGGTCGCTGATCGCGTTGGCCAGCGCTTCCTGCACATGCGGGTTGGCGACGTTGAGGCCGCGCGGCGTGTGCACCGGATCGTTGACGTCGAAGGGCGTGCGCCAGGCGTCGGCGAAGCCGAGGTAGTTCGCCGAGCTGCCGGACGGCACGCTGGTGATGAACAGGTTCTGCGCGAAGCGGCGGAACAGCACCGCACCGGGACTGTCGAGACGGTCGCTGCGGTCCCACGCGGCGAGCACGTCGCAGGCCTCGCCGGTGACCACCGGCCCCGCCGTGCCGAGCAGCACCGGCGTCAGCCGGCAGAACGGGATCAGGTCGTCGAGCCACAGCTCGGCGGCGTGCTGGCGGTCGTTGAACAGCAGGTCCTGCATCTGCTGGCGGCTGAACGTGCCCTGCGCGAGGCGTTCCTCGACCATCACCAGGCCCAGGCGCGTGCGCATGCGCCGCTCGATGCGCTCGTCGCCGATGATGCGCGCATAGCCTTCCAGCGGTTCGTGCGGATTCGACAGCCAGTAGCTGTCGTTGGAGTTGGTGACGTAGTCGGCGCGGAACAGGTGCGGCATGTGCGACGGTCCGATCGTGCCGGGCTGCACCGCGTCGGCGTCGATGCGCCAGGCACAGGCGCTGCGCGAGCCGTCGAGGATCGGCAGGCCGAGCAGCTGCGCGGTGGCGACGCCGAGCACGCCGGCGCAGCTGATCGCCATGTCGTCGGGCACGTTGGGCGTCACCGAGATGTCCGCATAGAACGCCTCGCCGGCGCGGTCGGCGGCGATGGTGTTGACCCAGGGAATGCCCTGGTTGCGTTCGAGGATCTGCAGCAGCTCGCGCGTCGAGCGCGCGCGGTTCACGTCGAAGAAGTGGTTCACGTAGCGGAAGTTCGCGGCATTGGCGTCGGCCAGCGCATAGGCCTGCGCCGGCAGCCACGGGAACAGCGGCAGTCCGAGCACGCTGGTGAACACCGGCCCCCAGCGTGTCGTGTACAGCGTGCGCTCGACGGTGGCGACGCTGCCGTCCGGCTGCAGCGCCTCGACACTCAGCGCATGCGGGGTCATTGCTTCCGGCAGGCCATCGACCAGATAGCTCGTCGGCATGCCCGGCACCAGCGTCAGCTGGTAAGGCGTGAAGCGCCACGCGCTCGACACGGTGTGGCTCCAGGCCAGGTCCTTGTTGTAGCCGATCAGCACCAGCGGCACGCCGAACAGGCTGACGCCGGTCACGTCGAGCACGCCGGGGATCTGCAGGTGCGCCTGGTGGAAGCGCTCGGAGCCGTGCCACGGGAAGTGCGGATTGCCGAGCACCATGCCGCGGCCGGAGTCGGTGGCGTCGGCGCCGAGCGCGATCGCGTTGCTGCCGATCTGGATGCCCTGCCAGGCCTGCCCGAGCTGCGCCGCGACCTGTTCGCCGGTCGGCAGCGCCGCCGGCACGATGCCCGCCGTCGGCGGCTGCGCGCTGCCGATGCCGTCGATCGCGACGGCCGACGACGCCAGCAGCGCAAGCTGGTAGAAGCGGCGGTACACGTCGATCTCGCGGATCTCGCGCACCCAGGCCGCGCCGCGGCAGGTCGGATCCGGCAGGTTGGCGACGCCAACATCGCGCAGGTAGCGGTTGTAGCCGGCGACGTAACCGCGGATCAGCGCGCGCACCTCCGGCAGCGGCCCCTGCGGCGGCGGGAGCGCCAGCAGCTGCTCGACGCGCTGCTCGGCGATGATCAGCTTGAAGAAGAAATCCGAGTTGAGGTTGTTGTTGGTGGTGCCGTTGCCGGTGAAGATCCAGCTGGCGTCCGGCCCGAAGTACCTGCTGCGCTCACCGTTCACGGTGACGTAGCTCTCGGCGATCGTGCACAGGTTGTCCTGCGCGAAGGCGTAGGCGTAGCCGTAGCCCAGGCCCTCGTAGCTGTCGGCCTTGACGTGGACGACGCCGTAGTCTGTGCGGCGCAGCTCGGCCTTGAGCGTGCCGCTGCCGCCGCTCGACGGTGCCGTCGGCGAGGAATTGCCACAGGCGGACAGCAGGGCGGCAAGGGTTGCGGCGCTCAGGTAACGCGCGACGGACGACATCTTCAGGGCTCCTCGCTTCGGGGGCCGGCATGATGCCGAGCCGCAAACCTCAGATACAGCCGTAAAACCGACCTATCGCTGCGCACCGCGCATCCGATGCCGTCCTGCCCGCGCAGACGCGCATCCAGTCTTGCTGCCCCCGGCTCTGGATTCCCGCTTCCGCGGGAATGACGCCGGAACTCACGCCGCCGCCCGCACCCGCCGCGGCGTATCGCCGGTCCAGCGCCGGAAGGCTCGGTTGAACGCGCTCTGCTCGGAGAAGCCGAGCAGCAGCGCGATGTCACCGAGCGACAGCGAACGGTCGCCCAGGTACTGGCGCGCGAGCTGCTTGCGCGTCTGGTCGAGCAGCTGCTGCCAGGTCTGCTCGCGCGCGTCGAGGCGACGTTGCAGCGTGCGCACCGAAAGATGCAGTTCCTTCGCAGCGCGGCGCAGGCTGGCGTTGCCGTCCGGCAGCAGGCGCAGCATCACCTGCTGCAGCGCGCGGTCGAAGTCGTCGGGTTGCGGCTGGGCCAGCAGCAGCGCCTGCGCCTGGCGGTCGAGTACCGCGCGCAGGCCCGGGTCGGCCTGGCGCATCGGCATGGTCAGGTAGGCGGCCGGGAAGCGCACCCGCGTATGCGTGTCGCCAAACCGCACCGGACAGCCGAAGAAGCGCTCGAACTCCGCGTGCTCGGCGGCGTCGACCGGCGGGTTGACGAAGGCCACGAAGGACGGCGGCGGCGCGCCTTCGATCTGGCGGCGCACGAAGGTGACCAGCGCGGCGATCGCCACCGAATCGCCGAGGTGTCCGAGCGGCGGATCGCTGGGCGGCCAGCGGATCTCCATTTCGTTGCCGGTCATCACCGTGTCGGCGATGTCGACGCCGTAGAACAGGCGCTCGTAGCGGCGGTAGGCCAGCGCCGCCTCTCCGAGATTGCCGACCGAGGCGACGAGGTAGCCGAGCACGCCGACATGACGCGGCTGCACCAACGCACCGATCGCCAGGCCCGGCGCAATGTGGTCAGGGCGCAGCGCGACGGCCTTGCGCAGCCAGTCGGTCCACAGCGGCGTCGGCACCGCATCGTCCGCTGCACGGCTGGCGACGGCCGCGCGCAGCTCGGGCGCGGCGAGGTGCTCCTGGTCGAGCCAATCGACCAGCAGCTGCACCCACGCCCCTGTTACGCGCATCGCACTGGCCATCCGGCTTTGCCCCATTTCGTTTGGCATGGATGGTCAAAAAATGGGCGCCGATCGTCAAGCTTGAGCGGCGCCACCCGCGGAACAATGGCAGCGTCGGCAATGACCGAAGTGAGGAGAAGGCAGGATGAACCTGGTGGACGCGATGTTGGATGTGTGGACGCGCAGCGGACTGGCCGAGCTGTACGCGGTGATCGCGCCGTGGCTGGCGCTGGACGCTCGGCAGCTGATCTTCGTCATCGCCACGCCGGTGTTCCTGGGCGTCGCGTTCTGGGAATACCTGCGCATCCGTAACGACCGCCGGCTGATGGACACCGGCGAGGCCATCCGCAACTTCATGCTCGGCGCCGGCTACCAGGTCACCGAGCTGCTGTTCGCCGGCCTCATCGCCTTCCCGGTCTATGCGTTCGCCTACCAGCACCGCCTGCTCGACATCGAGCTGAACTGGGCCACCGGCGCGCTGCTGTGGGTGCTGACGGACTTCTGCTTCTACTGGTTCCACCGCGTCTCGCACCGCGTGCGCTGGTTCTGGTGCGCGCACGTCACGCATCACTCGTCGGAGCGCATGAACTTCTCGACGGCGATGCGCCAGAACGCGACCAACATCTTCAACGGCGGCTGGCTGTTCTACGTGCCGCTGGCCTTCGTCGGCTTCAACCCGGTGTGGATCGGCGTCTGCTACGCGCTGTCGCTGGTCTATCAGTTCTTCATCCACACGACGCTGATCCACAAGCTGCACCCGGCGATCGAGTACGTGTTCAACACGCCCAATCACCACCGCGTGCACCACGCGAGCAACCCGGGCTATCTCGACACCAACTACGGCGGCGTGTTCATCGTCTTCGACCGCATGTTCGGCACCTTCGCCGCCGAGCGCGCG
This sequence comes from Fontimonas sp. SYSU GA230001, assembly GCF_040066175.1. Lineage (NCBI taxonomy): Bacteria > Pseudomonadati > Pseudomonadota > Gammaproteobacteria > Nevskiales > Nevskiaceae > Fontimonas > Fontimonas sp. SYSU GA230001. The sequence goes on along the minus strand of NZ_JBEAAM010000011.1, from coordinate 106,316 downwards.
GACCAGCCGATCCGCTACGGCATCACGCGGCCGGTGCACACGACCAGCCTGGTCGTCGCCTGGACGCACGAGTACGTGGACATGGTGCGCGACATGCTGCGCTCCGGCGCGCTGACCGAGCGCATCAAGCACCTGTGGATGCCGCCGGAGTGGGAACGCAAGACCGGCAGCTCCCGGTCTGCGGCAACGCAGTCGTAGGAGCGGCCCTACGGAGCTTGCGTCGCGGTCAGGCCGCCTGCGGCAGCATGCCGCGGATGAAGGACTCGCACTCCGGCTTGTCCATGTAGCGCGGCACGGCGTAGAACCAGTGCGCCTCGGACAGCGCCTTGTCGGCGATCTCGGGGATGTCCTGCGCGCGCAGCTTGTCGACCTGCGTCGGGATGCCGAACTCGGCGTTGAGCGCGCGCACCTTGGCGATGAAGGCGTCGGCGAGCTGCTCCTCGCTCTCGTTGCCCTTCTTCAGGCCGCTGACCTCGGCAAGCCTGGCCAGGCGCGGCGTGCAGTCCGGCTTCGAGAAGTCGAGCACGCGCGGCAGGATGATCGCGTTGGCCAGGCCGTGCGGCACGTGGTAGTAGGCGCCGAAGTTGTGTGCAATCGCGTGCACGTAGCCGACGCCCGCGGTGGTGAACGCGACGCCGGCCTTGAACGAGGCCAGCGCCATGTTCTGGCGCGCCTCGATGTTCTGGCCGTCCTTCACCGCGGTCGGCAGGTTCTGCATGATCAGGCGCGTGGCTTCCAGCGCTTCCCTGTCCGTCGCCGGCGTGTGGTTGCGCGAGATGTAGGCCTCGACCGCGTGCGTGAGCGCGTCCATGCCGGTGGCCGCGGTGATCGCCGGCGGCAGTCCGGTCATCAGCGCGCCATCGAGCGCGGCACCGATCGGCACCAGCTTGGGGTCCATGATCGCGAACTTGCGCGTCGTCGATGGATCGGACACGACCGCGGCGATCGTCACTTCCGAACCGGTGCCGGCGGTGGTCGGCACCGCGTACAGCGGCATCGGCTTGAAGATCACGCGCATCAGTCCGGCCATGTGCACGATCTTGTGCGGGTTCTTCGCGCGCGCCGCGATGACCTTGGCGGCGTCGATCGACGAACCGCCGCCGATCGCCAGGATCGCGGTGCAGCCTTCCTTGCGCAGCATCGCCAGGCCGGTCTCGATCTGCTCGATGGTCGGGTTCGGCAGCACGCCGTCGTAAACGACGAAGTTCACGCCGAGCTGCTTGAGCCTGTCCTGCATCGGCTGCAGCAGGCCGATCTTGACCAGCATCGCATCGGTGACGATCAGCAGGCTCTGCACGCCCTGCGCCGCGATGTGCTCGCACAGCTTGAGCGACGAGCCCGGCCCGCTGAACAGTTCCGGCGTGCGGAAGTTCAGCAGCTTGGTGGACCACTTCAGCAGAAACTGGAAGAACCTGAAGAACAGTACCTTGATCGAAAACGGGATCATCGCAGCCCCCAATCGTGTGAGCGGGCGCTTCTGGCGCCCGGTCCGGTCATCCGGAGGGCGCGATTGTCCGCTGCGGCGACCCGGCGCCGTCAATAGGGCAGCGCGATACCGGATGCTCAGGCGGCGACCGGCTGCGCACCATCGAGAGCCAGCGGCGCGGCCGCGCGCGGCCGGCTCGGCAAGGCGTGGCGCAGGATGCGCCAGACCACCTGGCCGAACTGCGACGCCAGCGAGCCGGTGTTGTAGTGCTGGCCATAGCGCGCGCAGATCTCGCGCACCACTGGCGCCATCTCGGCGTAGCGGCGCGCGGGAATGTCCGGAAACAGGTGGTGCTCGATCTGGTGGCTCAGGTTGCCGGACAGGATGTGGAACAGCGGCCCCCCCTTGAGGTTCGACGAGCCACGCAGCTGGCGCAGGTACCAGTGCCCGCGGGTCTCGTTGTCGAGGACGCTCTTGGGGAAGACCTCGGCGTTCGCCGTGAAGTGGCCGCAGAAGATGATCATGTAGGTCCACAGATTGCGCAGACCGTTGGCGACGAAGTTGCCCAGCAGCACCGGCATCCAGAACGGCCCGGCCAGCAGCGGGAACAGCACGTAATCCTTGAGCAGCTGGCGGCGCATCTTGCGGCCGACCGGACGGAACTTCTCGCGCAGCTCGGCGGCGCTCATCTTGCCGTGCCACCAGCGGCCGATGCGCAGCTCCTGGATGGCGACGCCCCACTGGAACAGCAGCGCGAAGACCACCGCGATCAGCGGCTGCGCGAGGTAGAACGGCTTCCACTTCTGTTCCGGGAACAGGCGCAGCAGGCCGTAGCCGATGTCGTCGTCCATGCCGCGGACGTTGGTGTAGGTGTGGTGCTTGAAATTGTGCGTCTTGCGCCAGTTGTCGGAGGTGCCGACGATGTCCCATTCGTAGGTCTTGCCGTCGAGCGTCGGGTCACGCATCCAGTCGTACTGGCCGTGCATCACGTTGTGGCCCAGCTCCATGTTCTCGAGGATCTTGGACAGGCCCAGCAGCAGCGTGCCCAGCACCCAGGCCGGCGCGAACAGGCCGAAGAACAGCAGCGCGCGACCCGCGGCCTCGGTGTAGCGCACGGCCGCGACGATGCGGCGGATGTAGCGCGCGTCCTTCTCGCCCAGATCGGCGACATGGCGCGCGCGCAGCGCGTCGAGTTCGGCGCCGAAACGCTGCAGTTCTTCGGCGGACAGGGGACGGCTGAGAGCGGTCGTCGTCATGGCGGTCAGAGATCGAGAATCAGGTCGGTGCAGGCGCGGCTGATGCACAGGCGCAGCGCACTGCTCGCTTCGGCGCTGCTGTCGCCGCTGTGCAGATCCTGCGTGGTGCCAGACAGCTTTCCGCAGGCGCAGGTGTTGCAGATGCCCATGCGGCAGCCGTAGGCGGGGGTCACCCCCTGCGCTTCCAGAGCCGGCAGCAGCGCCTGGCCCGCCGGGATTTCCAGGGTGCGGCCGCTGGCGCGCAGCTCGACGCGCACGGTGCCGGTCGCTTCGTCGGTCGGCATCGGCGGCGTGAAAGCCTCCGCGCTAAAGGACTGCGCGATGCCCTGGGTCAGCTGGCGCGCGGTCGCGACGAAGCCGGCCGGGCCGCAGGCATAGACCCGGCGCGAGGCCAGATCCGGCACGAGGTCCTGAAGCAGCACCGCATCGAGGCGTCCGCTGCGTTCGTTCACCAGCAGATCCGTTTCGCGCGTGAGCACCAGGTGCAGCCGGAAACGCGGCGCGCGCGCCGCCAGCTCGCGCAGTTCCTGTGCAAAGCACAGTTCCGCGCGCGTCTTGGCCCAGTAGATCAGCGTCAGTTCGGCCGGAAAGCCGTCCTGCGCGAGCTGGCGCGTCAGGCCCATCAGCGGCGTGATGCCGCTGCCGGCGGCGAGAAACAGCCAGCGGCCTTCGGGCCGGACCGCGAGCGTCATGTCGCCGAAGGCGGGGCCCAGCTCGACCACGTCGCCGACGCCGATGCGCCGGCACAGGTGCGTGCTCATGCGGCCCTGGTCGATGCGCCGGACCGTGATCGACACGCGGCCATCGGGACGCGGCAGCCCGGTCAGGCTGTAGCTGCGCGTGACGCGCACGCCGTCGATGTCGGCACTGACATGGACGTGCTGGCCAGGCACGAAGCCGGCGAAATGGCGGTTGGGCTGCAGCACCAGCGTGACCGCATCGCGCGCTTCCACGCGGCGTTCGACGACGCGCGCCAGCGGCCGTTGCCAGGACCAGGTCGGATGGAGTCTTGACGCCCAGAAATCGAAGACGTGCGGTGCCACCAGCGGGGACAGCAGGCGCTGGAGCGCGGTCGGCGTGGCGGCAGTCGGCACGGGAGATCCGGCGAATGGATGACACGGCCATTATACAGGTGACTGCACGACTGTCTATACAACTGTATATTAATGACGCCGTTATCATGCTGGACGTTTCCGTCCGGGAGCCGTCCCGTCGTGCCCTCCATCCGAACGCGTACCACCGCCGCGCGCCGCGCCCCTGCGGGCCGCAAGGCGGCGATCTCGCGCGACGACATCATCACGGCCGCGCTCAAGCTGGTCGGGCCGCATCGCAGCGTCTCGACGCTGAGCCTGCGCGAGGTCGCGCGCGAGGCCGGCATCGCGCCGAACAGCTTCTACCGCCATTTCCACGACATCGACGAGCTGGCGATCGCGCTGATCGATCTGGCCGGGCGCTCGCTGCGCCAGATCATCGGCGCCGCGCGCCAGCGCGCGACCACCGAGCGCAGCGTCGTGCGCAGCTCGGTCGAGACCTTCATGGAGCAGCTCGGCGCGGACGAGAAACTGCTGCACATCCTGCTGCGCGAGGGCACGGTCGGTTCGGACGCGTTCAAGCAGGCGGTCGAGCGCGAATTGCAGTTCTTCGAGAACGAGCTGTGCGCCGACCTGATCCGGCTGGCCGAGGCCAACGGCACCGGCCTCTACGAACCGGCGCTGACCGCCAAGGCGATCACGCGCCTGGTGTTCGCGATCGGCGCGACCGCGATGGACCTGCCGCGCGAGAGACACGCCGAGATCACCGAGCAGCTCGCGGTGATGGTGCGCATGATCGTCGTCGGCACGCAGACGATGGCGCAGAACCGGGCCATCCGGCCCTGATCTTTCAGGCCGGGATCACTGGGTGGTCGTGCCCGGATAGCTCGCTTCGAGCGCGCTGGCGTGCACGTAACCGCTGCGCCCGCGGACCAGGAACCAGTCCGCTTCGTCGGTGCGCGCCAGCTCGACGACCGAGGCCGGCGCGAGCTTGGCCAGCACCGGCGCCTTCAGCGAAGGCGAGGCACGCAGATTGACGCGGCTGGCGACCGTCATCGCCGGGAAGTAGTCCGCCTCGCCGCGCGATCCGCCGCCCTGACGGCGCGCCGCGGCGATGACCTGCTCGCGTTCCTTGTTGATGGCGAAGCGGCCGCTGTCGTTCAGGCGGCGATTCAGAGCCGCGACCTCGTAGTCCACGACCGCCAGCACTTCGTCGGTGAGCGTGGCGCAGGGCGCCTTCTGGATCAGCGTCCGCCCGCCGGAGTCGGCCTCGTTGGCGGCGGTGCCGCGCAGCCAGTGCAGATCGATGCGCAGCTGGTACAGGCAGGACTGCGCGTCCATGCGGCCGGCGACGATGCTGAGCGTCGGCTCGACGGCACGCCGCCCGTCGTGGCTGCGGACGGGTTCGAGCGGACTGGCGTACTGGCGCGTCGTCAGCTGCGCGCCGTCGGTGATGGTCTTCAGGAACGCGCCGAGTTCGCCGCGGATCTGCTGCGCCGGATTCGCGCACAACGTGGCCGGCGCCAATAGCGCGCAGACCAGCATCCCTGTGGTCAGTGCTTTCACCATGGTCCCCCCGGACCCCGACCCTCCCCTGCCCGAATGCCAAGGATGGTTGTTATCGACGGCTGACCCGGATCATAGGCAGGAAACCCGGGAATGGGCCAGACACCCCCGGGTAAATTCAGCCTACAGGGAAAACCCTCAGGGCGCCGATGCGATCGCCGCCGCCGGCAGCGCCGGCAAGACCACGCTCGACGCACGCGCCGCATCGCTGTAGATGGTCAGCGCGCCGACGGCCTGGTCGACCAGGTCGAGCAACGGCGGCAGGCCGTGCGGAAAGTCGCTGGCGCCGACGCTGACGCGCAGGCGGTGGCCCTGCTTGATGACGAAGCTCGACGGAAACACTTCGACCGGCAGCAGCACCGGCGTGTTCATGCCGACGGCCTCGCGCGACTCGGCGGTGAACGGGTGCCAGGGCTGGATCATCTGGCCGTCGAGGTAGCGCGAGCGCGCCGCATCGACCTGGCGCAGCGACGCGGTGAGGATGCCGTTGCTGATCTCGCGCGAGGCGCCGCCGGGGGCCACGTCGGTGATGCGCACCAGCAGCGACGCGTCGAGCGCGGTCGTCGCGATCCAGACATCGGCCTGGATCGGGCCGTTGACGACGTAGTCCTCGGCCATCGGCGCGCTGGTGAACGTCACTTCGAGCAGCGGATTCTCGTTGACGCGGTTGTCGCGGGTGCAGGGCAGCTGAAGGGCGCCGATCAGGCCGGCGGTCCACTGCGAGGTGCTGGTCGAGCAGATGCCGTTGAGCGGCTGCTGCAGGACGGTGTTGCTGCCTTCGCCCGCCGCGGGCGCATCCGTGCTGAGTGTCTTGTCGGCGCGCAGATACCAGCGCTGCGCGCGGGCCTGCGGATGCGGCCAGGCCGTCGTCGTGACGTAACGCTCCTCGCCGTAGTAGTACTGCGTGACCGCGGGCACCGTCGCGGCCCCGGTGTCCATGCCGCGCAGGTACCGGTCGAACCACATCAGTGCGATGCGATTCAGGTCCGGCACGCCGTCGCGCGGCAGGCCCTCGCCGCTGGACCCGCCGAGGTGCTGCCACGGACCGATCAGCAGCTTGGCCGTGGTGTTGCGCGCGATCTTCTCGTACAGCAGCGGCTCGCCGCGCTGGAAGATGTCGTTGAGGCCGCCGACGATGAAGGTCGGGATGCTCACGCGGTCCGCGACCTCGATCGGCGAGCGCGTGCGCCAGAACGGGCCATCGTAGTTGTAGCCGCCGACACCGATCGCGGACTGCGCGATCACCGGCACCTGGAAGCCGGTCAGCGCATTGACGATATGGCTGGCGATGATCTGCGGCGCCGCCGGGTCCGGCTCGGCCGGGAGCGCGCCCAGGCCGGTGACCAGGCCCATCCACAGCGGGATGAAACCGATGTTGGTCTGGCCGCCGCTGAAGACGATGTCGCGGTAACCGTCGGCCATCGGCACGATCGCGAACACCGCCTTGTGCGCCGGATGCCGGTGCGCCGCCGTGTAGATCTGCGTGATGCCCATGAACGACGCGCCCCAGGTGCCGACCGTGCCGTTGCTCCACGGCTGCGTCGCCACCCAGTCCATGACCTGTGCGTAATCGGCCTGCTCGCGCTCGCCGAATGCCTCCCAGTCGCCTTCGGACAGGCCGGTGCCGCGCACATCGACGCTGACGTGCGCGTAGCCGCGGCGCACGAAGAACTCGTTGTAGGCCGGAATCGCCGGGATGCTCTTGTTGTAGCCGGTCTGCGTCAGGATCACCGGCAGCGGCGCGCTCACCGCGTTGCCGCTCGCGTCCGCCGGCAGGGTCACGGTCGCCGACAGGCGCACGCCGTCGTCCATCGCGATCTTCGCGCCGGTGATCTGCACGACACCCGGGTAGTCCTCGGCGCGCTCGTAGGTGAACCATCTCGCAGCATCGGCGGCGCCGCCGCCCGACGATTCGCCGCCGCCGCAACCGGCCAGCACGGATACCGCAGCCAGAGCCATCGCTCCGGCGATCCACCACCATCCCGCACGCATCGTCTCGCTCCTGACCTCGCACCCGATGTCGTGAATCCTGCCATCATGGCAATCCGCGCTGATTGGCCGCCGCGCCCCGTTCGTCCGATGAATCGCCCACTTCCACCCCGCGCCCCTGCGGTCCGCCACCACGCCAACGTGCGGGCGCTCGCCGCACGCGTGATCAGCGCCGTGCTGCGCGGGCGCAGCCTCGACGATGCGCTGGAGCCGGCCGCCGCGCGCCTGAAGCTGCCGGCCGACGCGGCGATGCTGCGGCTGCTCGCCTACGGCGTGCTGCGCGAGCTGTCGATGCTGCAGTGGCTGTCGGGCCGCCTGCTCGACAAGCCGCTGGCCGCGGATGACGAAGTGGCCGCGCTGATCCTGGTCGGCCTGTTCCAGCTGCGCACGCTCAGGACGCCCGCGCACGCGGCGATCCACGAGACGGTCGAGGGCGTCGAGCTGCTCAAGCGCCCGCAGGCCCACGGCCTGGTCAACGCCGTGCTGCGCCGCTATGCGCGCGAGGCCGCGGCACTGGAACAGAAGCCGCCGGCCGATCCGGCGATCCTGCATTCGCACCCGACCTGGCTCGTCGAGAAGCTGCGCCAGGACTGGCCGCAGCAGTGGCAGGCGATCCTGCAGGCCAACAACCGGCAGGGCCCACTGACGCTGCGCGTGAACCGGCGGCGGCTGACGCGCGACGACTACCTCGAGCGACTGGCCGAGATGCACATCGGTGCGAGCGCGCACCCGCATGCCGCCGACGCGGTGACGCTCGCCGAAGCGCGGCCGGTCGAGAAGATCCCCGGTTTCAACAGTGGCCGGGTGTCGGTGCAGGACGCCTCGGCACAGCTCGCCGTCGAACTGCTGGACCTGTCGCCGAACCTGCGCGTACTCGACGCCTGCGCCGCGCCGGGCGGCAAGACCGCGCACATGCTCGAACGCGCCGACGTGCAGGTGCACGCGCTCGACAGCGATGCGCAGCGCCTGATCCGTATCGACGAGAACCTGCGTCGCCTCAAGCTGCAGGCGCAGATGATGGCCGGCGACGCCGGCGAACCGGCGCGTTGGTGGGACCGCGTGCCCTACGACCGCATCCTGCTCGACGCGCCCTGCTCCGGCACCGGCGTGATCCGCCGTCATCCCGACATCAAGTGGCTGCGCCGCGACACCGACATCGCCGGCCTGCAGCAGCAGCAGCTGCGCCTGCTCAAGGCCCTGTGGCCGTTGCTCAAGCCCGGCGGGCGGCTGGTCTATGCGACCTGCTCGGTGCTACGCGACGAGGGCGATGAAATCATTTCGCGCTTCCGCCTGCTCGGCGAGCACCTGCGCGTCGTGCCGATCACGGCAGGCTGGGGCGAACGCACCGAACCTGGACGCCGCATCGCGCCCGGCGATGCGGGCGACGGCTTCTACTACAGCGTGCTCGAAAAAGGCGGCTGATCGGAACCCGCGGCCGCTGCCCGCCCTCGCAGTGGCTCAAAGACGTAGTCCCACAGCAGCAGCGTCAGCGCGAGCAAAGCGACCGTCACGCTGAGGGGCCCGGCCAAGACGTAATCCGGCACTCGGATCAGGGCCGCCACCGCGCAGAGCACGATCGACGCGACGAAGGCCAGATGCGGCACCAGTGCCAGGCCCCAGCGGTTCGCACGGACCGTCGGCACCGCGAGGCCGACCGCCAGGCCGGCGACCGCGGCGCCGGCGATCACGTCCAGCGGCCAGTGGGCGCCGACCCAGACGCGGCTCAGCGCGACCGCGCAGGCGAGCGCGTAGAGCAGCAGACGGACACCGAGCGGCCTGCCGACCGAGAAGCACGCGGCGGCGACGAAGGCCGTCACCGTGTGGCCGGACGGGAAACTGAGCGCGTGCAGCTCCGGGCCGATGACCGCCAGCGCCGGACCGAGCACGACGTGCGGTCGCGCGGCATGGAACAGGAGCTTGAGGCCATTCGACAGCACCGTGGCATAGCCCGCCGCGACCACCGCCAGCCACAGCGCGTGCGGCTGGCGGCGGGCGAGCAGCGCGGCCAGGCACACCGCCGACAGGCCGTCGCCGAGGCTGGTCAGGATCTCCAGCAGACTCGCCGGCAGCCGTGTTCCGGCATCATGGATCGGCACGAAGCCGGTCTGATAGCCACCCCAGGAGAACAGTGCGACAGCCGCCAGCGCGCCGGCCGCGGCCAGCAGCAGATTGGTGTTGCGATCCACGGCGCCCGGCACGGCGGCCTGCGCGAGGGCCTGTCGATGTCGCTGGCGCAGACGCAGCAGATAGGTGCGGAGCATCAGGGTGTCCTGGCGTAATCCGGGCTGAAGACGTCGAACTCGGCGCGGTACACCTCGCTGCGCATCCGCAGGGCACCGAGCACGGTATGGAAGATGTCGCGCTGGCCGTGCACCGGCTGCGCGCGCACGCGCTCGGCATCGACGCCGCGCAGGCGCATGAACGCCTCCGACATCCAGACGATGAACGGCACCTTCTTCTGCACGTCCGGCGCGATCGACCACGGCGTGCCATGCAGGTAAAGCCCGTACTCGCCCAGCGATTCGCCGTGATCCGACATGTAGATCAGCAACGTCGCCCTGTCCTCGAAGCGCCGCAGCAGGTCGATCGTGCGCGCGAGGAAGTGATCGGTGTACAGAATCGTGTTGTCGTAGGCGTTGACCAGCGCGTCGTGCGCACATTGGCCGAGCTCGACCGAGGTGCACACCGGGCGGAAGCGCTCGAACTCCGGTGGATAGCGCGAAAAGTAGGCCGGACCGTGACTGCCCATCTGGTGCAGCACGACGAAGCTGCGCGAACTCGACGAGGCGCGGATGCGTTGTTCGAGTCCGTGCAGCAGGACGTCGTCGTGCTCGCAGCCCGCGCCGCGGCAGTCGGCGGCGAGCTCGCCGGCCTTCTGGTAGGTCTGCACGTGCAGCGGCGGCTCGCCCCAGTTGTGCGACCGCCAGATCACATCGACGCCATGGCGCTGCAGATAGGTCGGCAGCGGCTCGTAGCGCTTCGAAAACTCGGAACGCGAGTCCAGGTGCGAGAGCATGCAGCGGATCGACGCGGTGGTGTACGTCGAGCAGGCGGTCGTGTCCTGCAGCGCGATGACACCGGCCGCCGTCAGCGCGGGATTGGTCGGACGCGGGTAGCCATACAGCTGAAAGTTCTGCGGCCGCGCCGCCTCGCCGATCACCAGGACCACGACGATTCGCTCGTCGGACAGGAACGTCGCCGGGGGCAGCGGGATCGGCGCGTCGCCGCCGATCAGCCGGGGCAGCTGGTAACGCGCCAGATTGACCATGTAGGACCACGGCAGGACCATGCCGCCGAGCTTCTTGGCGTTGTGATCGAACCACAGCCAGGTGCTCCCCGCGAGATACGCCCAGAGAATCGTCACGAGCGCGCCCGCCACGCCAAGCCCGGCGAGCCGCAGCCGCGGCGCCGGCCGCAGCCGCACCCGCGTCAGCAGCGCGATGGGCACGACACCCAGCACGACCACATAGGCGAGCAGCGTCGGATGGAACAGCTCGAAGGCCTCGGCGGCGTTGGTGTTGCGGACGTTGCCCATCATCGTCTTGTCCAGCACCACCTGGTAAGTGACGATGAAATAGACGGCGACCGCGTTGCCGGCGGCCGCGATCATGCAGAACGGCTTGAGCAGCCGCTGCGACACCAGCGCCAGGACGAGCAGCGGCAGCGCGGTCGAAGCCAGCAGCGCGACCAGCAGACTGGCCAGCGTCAGCAGTCCGGTGAACGAGGTCAGGTCGAGGTTGGCCACCGCGAACGACAGCAGCGGCGCGTGATACAGCAGCGCGTTGCCCAGCGCCGCCAGCGCGATGAACGGCACGGCGCCGAGTGTCCTGCGCGTGCGCTCGCGGCTCATCGGCCAGCCGATCGACAGGGGCGTGGATTCATGTCGCTGCAGACATTACCCGGCGCTGCACGTGTTGTCAGCGCACGCCGAACACCGCGTCGTACGCCAGGCCGAGATACTCCTTGAACGCGGCGCTGCTGCGTTCGAGCTTCTGCGCGTCCGGCAGTACGCCGAGCAGGCCGTAGCGGCGTTCCGGCAGCACTTCGACGTCGGTCGGCGCGGCGATCGCTTCGACGCCGAGCACGCGCGCATTGGCCATCGCCCTGGGCATGTGCAGCGCCGAGGTCACCAGCAGCACGCGCCGTGCGTGCAGCTGCGCCAGCTTCGGCGCGCTGTAGCGCATGTTCTCGCGCGTGGTGCGGGCGCGGTCCTCGCGCAGGATCGCGGTGTCCGGCACGCCCAGCCGCGCCAACGCCTGCGCCATCGCGTCGGCCTCGCTGGCGGCGCCGGCGGTCCACGGCAACCGGCCGCCGGTGGCGACGATCACCGGTGCCTTGCCGGCGCGGTACAGCGCCGCGGCGTGGACGATGCGGTCGCCGGCAGCGGTCAGGTCGAAGTCGTTGCGCAGCGGCGGCGACGCCGGCTCGATGCCGCCGCCGAGCAACAGGATCGCGTCCGCGTGCGGCAGGCGTTCGGCCGGCAGCGCCGCATAGCGGCGTTCGAGGCTCGCGCACAGGGCCGTCGAGGCCCACGGCGTCGCCCACAGCCACAGCCAGGCCAGCGCGCACGCGACCAGGCCCAGCGCCAGGCGCCGGCGCCGCCACAGCGACAGCGCGACCAGCAGCAACAGCGCCGCCGTGCCGAGCGGCTGCAGCAGCAGGGTCAGGAGCTTGAGAACCATCATCATGCGGTGAACCGCCCGGACGCGCGCGAAAGCGCATAACCTAGCAAGCTTTCCCTGCCCGGAGATCGACGATGCCGACACCGATCCAAGCCTGGTCCGCCACCACTGCGGGCGGCCGCCTGTCCGCTTTCGAATACGATCCGGGCCCACTGCAGCCCGAACACGTCGAGATCCGCGTCGAGCACTGCGGCATCTGCCATTCCGACCTGTCGATGCTCGACAACGAGTGGAAGCGCACGGTCTATCCGTTCGTGCCCGGCCACGAGGTCGTCGGCCGCGTCGTCGCGCGTGGCGAGCAGGTCAAGGGCGTCAACGTCGGCGATCGGGTCGGGCTCGGCTGGTTCTCCGCGAGCTGCATGTGCTGCACGCAGTGCATGTCCGGCGACCATCACCTGTGCCCCAACGGCGAGGAAACCATCGTCGGCCGTCACGGCGGCTTCGCCGACCGCGTGCGCTGCCACTGGTCGTGGGCGGTGCGCCTGCCGGAAGGCCTCGATCACGCTGCGGCCGGGCCTCTGTTCTGCGGCGGCATCACCGTGTTCAGTCCGATCGTCGAGTGCGACGTGCGTCCGACCGACCGCGTCGGCGTGATCGGCATCGGCGGGCTCGGCCACATGGCGATCCAGTTCCTCAACAAGTGGGGCTGCGAGGTCACCGCATTCACGTCGAGCGAGGCCAAGCGCGCCGAGGCGCAGGCGCTCGGCGCGCACCAGGTCGTGACCAGCACCGACCGGGCGGCGCTCAAACCGCTGGCCGGGCGCTTCGACTTCATCCTCGTCACCGTCAACGTCAAGCTCGACTGGGCCGCCTACGTCGCCGCGCTCCGCCCTCGCGGCCGCCTGCACTTCGTCGGCGCGGTGCTCGATCCGATCGGAGTGAACGGATTCCACCTGATCGGCGGCCAGAAGACGATCTCCGGCTCGCCGATGGGCAGCCCGGCGACGATCACCAGGATGCTCGACTTCTGCGCCCGCCACGGCATCGCGCCGCAGGTGGAACGCTTCCCGATGAGTCGCGTCAACGATGCGCTGGAACACCTGCGTGCCGGCAAGGCGCGCTATCGCGTGGTGCTGACCGCGGACTGAAGCTCACGGACAGACGCGGGCCCCCTCGGGCTGCGCCAGCAGTTGCGCCAGCAGCGACGGCAGCAGCAGCATGGAAACGACCAGCGGATAGCGGCAGATGGACATGTGCGCGGAGAGCTTCATTCGAGATACAGCGCGGATGAGAACGCCAGCACGGCGAGACGGTTGCGGCAGTAGGTGGTCTGGTCACCGAACACGCCGTCGCAGGTCGTCGCGCGCAGTTCGCCGTCTTCGGGAATCACGACTTCCGCGCGCAGCCAGCGCGCCGATTGCAGCGCCGGCACCGCGTATTCGAAGGTCTCGGCGAAGGACACGATCGGCTCGTTCTCGACGAGCAGTTCGTCGCCGGCGATCACGCGCAGGAAGGTGCCGGCACCGCCGGTGACACGCACGCGCAGCGCAGCACTGCGCGGCACCGTGTCGCCGAGCATGGCCTCGAAGACGCCGTCGCCATCGACGTCTGCCTCGACGACGACCTTGGGCGCCGCGGTCAGCGGCGGCTGGTGGCTGATGGTCGTGCGCCCGGCGCGCAGGCCTTCGAGCACGCCGCGCGCGCTGCGCTCGGTCGCGTAGACCCAGGTGGTCGGTTGCCCCGGCCCCTGCACGAGCACGGTGCTGACCCAGTGGTTGTCGCTGCCACCGGTCGCGGCGACGCGCGCGCCGGCATCGAGCCAGCCTTCCCAGTAGCGCACGGCGTCGTCGATGGAGTTGCCGGAGGGCAATGGCGGCTGGAAGTACCAGGCGATGTTCCACACCTCGACCGTGTCCGGCACAGTCCTGCCCGCATAGTCGAGCAAGGGTCCGCGCGCCTCGGTCCAGTCGGCGTCGTTGGGAAAGTCGACCGAGCCGCCGGCGGGGTGGTTGATCTGGAAGGCGCCGCCGTCCGCGCGCAGCGCGTTCGCCAGCGCCGTGTACGGCGGCTGCGGCGGGTTGTCGTAGACGCGCGCCGCGCCGAGCATCTGCGCGTGACCGGACAACGAGTTCTCGTAGCCGGGGACCGGCACGACGCCGTAGGCGCCGAAGCCCGGATCGGCGACCGACAGCAGGTTGTTGTGATCGGTCAGCGCGAGAAAATCGAGTCCGCGCAGCGCCGCGTACCGGAACTGCTGACTGACGCTGTTGCCGAGCGTCCAGAATTCCGCCGGGCCGGGCTCGTCACCGGGAGTGCCGTCCCAGGAATCGTGCGAGTAGGTGCTGTGTACGTGCAGATCGCCGGCGAGCCACTCGCCGCAAACCGGCAGCGCTCCGCCGACACGGAGCCACACCGGCGCGCTATACGCCACCGGCCGGCCTTCGGCATCGAGCACGCGCGCATAGGCCCAGCGCTCGGCGCCGGACGCGACCAGGCTGTGCTGCAGCGTCGTGGCCTGCGCGTGCGCGAGCACCACGCCGCCGCTGCCCACGATCTCCAGCGTGCCGCCGGCCCAGCCCTGCGTCACCTCGGCGCGCAGGATCACGCTCGTGCCGGATGGTCGCGCGAGGCGCGCCCCCATCGGCTGATCGTCCGCGGTGAAGCGCAGACGCAGGTCGTTGTGATGCTGCGCCAGCGCGACCATGCGCCGCGCCGACATCGCCTCGCGCAGCGCAGCCTCGCTGCGGTCGCGCGCGATCAGCACGGTCTTGGCACGCGTCGGCTGTGCCCATGCGGTGCCGTGCTCGTCCTCGGCGCCGACCGGACCGACGTGCCAGCCCTGGTCGAGCGCGTGGGCGTACCAGCCGCCGGCAGGCGCGCCGTTGTCGGTGTCGTAGGCGTCGCCGGACTTGCCGAACACCTCGATGCCGACGACGCGGCGGTCGAAGGCGGCGCGGTATTCGAAGTCGTTGAAGGCATACGCCGGATCGGGCACGTAGGCGTGCAGCGTGTCCTCGCGGCCGGGATGGTTGAACACGACCAGGCCGTCGGCGCCGCCACCCTGCTCCGGCCGCGTGCCCAGCCAGGTCCAGAAACCCTCCATGCTCAGCACGTAGCCGTCGGTGGTCTTGGCATTGAGGTCGTTGCGCGAAAAGAACACGTTGATGTGGCCGAAGCGGTCCGAGGTCCACTCGAAACCGCGGAACGCGGTGAAACTGCTGTCGCTCGCCTGCCGCGCCTGCACCAGCGTCGCATCCCATTTCAGCATCGAGCCGACCGGGTCCGTGGGATTCAGCGTCAGGCACTCCGGCAGTTGCCCGGACAGGCAGTCGGTATTCGCCGTCAGCGGCAGATCGGCGTTGTCGGAATGTTCGGACGAGCCGATGAAGTCCAGGCCCTGCGCCTTCGCCGCCGCGAAGTAGTCGCGCGGTTCGGTCGCCACTGCGCCATCGGAAAAGCCGCTGTGCGCGTGCAGCGAACCGATCTGTTCGGTGTAGGTGCCCCAGTTGCGGTTGTCCGGCGCGCAGGCCTCGTCGCCACCGGCCGGCCCCGCGGGCGTTGGCGCCGGAGTGGGCGCGGGGCTCGGTGTCGGCGTGGATGACGCACTCGGGGTCGGTGACGGTGTCGCGGTGGGTGTTGGTGATGGTGTCGGCGATGAAGCCGGCGACGTGGTGGGCGTCGGGCTCGGTGAGTCGCTCGGCGCCGGCGTGGCACCGGGCGAGGGCGTTGCGGTGGGCTGGGCGCTGGCCGTCGGCGTCGGCGTCGCGCCGACCGGCGCTGCGCCGCGATTGCCGCTGCCGCAGCCGCTCAGCAGCAGCACCAGGCACAGCGCCGCAAGATGCCGTCCGGTTCGCAAACCGGACTTACGGCAGGCTGGCTGCCCCGAAATTTCCATCGTCGTCATACACGCGCACCTCCACTGCCGTCGCAGTCGGCGCGACCGTGGCCGTGCAGCGTAGCGAGCCACCATTGCCGGCACATTGCGCCGGCAGCGGATTGCCGCCGTCGGCGCGTACGTCCGCGCGGGACAAGTGACCCACTGCGGCCCACGGCCGGAACGTGCAGGTGATGCAGATGCGCGGGTTGCCGCTGTCCGATATGAACGGGAACGGGCTGTTCGCGTAGCTGCGCGGATAGGCGATCGCCGGCACGTCGAAGCTCACCGTGGAGCCCGAGCGCGACAGGTTCTCGATGGCGATGCCGCCCCAGGGGCTCACCTCGAAGGACTCCGAGCAGAACGCGTAGGGCGCCGTCGCGCCGCCCTTGCGCGCGCGGCCATCGACGCAGAAGCGGTAGCGTCCCGGCTCGGTGCTGCCCAGTCGCGCGGGAAACGCGCTGTAGGCCTCGAAGCTCGCGCTCCAGCGCCACTCCTGCGTGCCGGTCCAGGTGGTCAGCACGCCCGGCAGGCCGTTCGGAAATTCGACCCGCACCGGCACTTCGCCGGCACTGCCGGCGACCGGCAGCCACAGACCCGGTGCCGTCTCGCGTTCGACGCGCGCATGGGGACTGTCCACCGCGGTCGAGCCGCCGCGCCACGTGAAATGCGCGGCGGCGAAGCGCGTGATGTCGGTCGGCTGGATCAACGGCTGCGGCACGCCGGCGTCATCCGGAATGCCGGCCTGCCAGAGCGCGTAGCCGCCGCCGGCGAGCTGTCCGACCAGCGTCGCCTCCGCCTGCTGGCGTGCCTCGTCGATCTGCGCGAGCGGGTCGAGCAGTTCGGCGGCAAGCGCGCCGACACCCTGCAGGACCGCGCCCATGCGCACCAGGCGCGTGACCATGTAGTCGGCAGTGTGCGGGCCGTAGGCGGTCAGTGCCTTGCGGTAGTGATCGCGGTTCATGTACTCGCGGTAGCTGACCGTGTAGCCGTTGTAGTCGCCGGCGTGGCCGACGCCGACGGCGAGCTTGTATCCGGGCGCGCCCAGATCCTGGATCTCCTCCTTGGTGAAGTTGCCCCAGATCGCCGCGGCGTCGGCTGGCTCGTTGTTGGCGTCGAACGCGTTTTCCGGCGCGTCCCAGCCGCGCGCATCGTTGTGCACCTGGGCGCGCATGCGCGCGATCGCGGCCGGATCGAAGTTGCTGCCCGGAACCGACGTGGCGTTGAGCGGGTCGTCTGGATCGAAGTAGGTCTTCTGCCGCGCGCAGGCGTCCACGTAGGCCGGGTCGTCCTTGAACTCGGGCAGCAGGCAGGCCCAGTCGAAGCCGTCGTAGATGTCGCCGGCGGTGTCGTTGAGGCGCGATTCGAGATTCAGGATCAGGTCGGCCTGCGCCTCACAGGCGCAGGACGCGAGCAGGATGTCGCCGAGCCGGAAGGCCTGCAGGCGCAGGCGCAGGTTCTCCTCGACGCCGGAGAAGCCGGGAAAGTCGTAGTGGTCGGGCAGCGGCACGCCCTCGGCCTTGAGCGTGTGGAACAGCAGCGCCGTCGTGCCGGTGATTTCGTTGTCGCCCGGGAAGCCGGAACGCTCGCAGTCCGGCAGGCCCAGCACCGGCGCGCCCGGGTCGCCGCCCGCGGTGGTGGCGGTGGAGCAGTTCGACACGCTCGGATACGGGTGCGAAACCGGGCCCGGCACCCAGGCATTGAGATAGTCCACGTCGAAGTCGGACGTGAACGGCACGCGCGCGTCGCCGGCACCGATCCGGTTCCAGGCGCGGACGATGTCGTCGGCGAGGAAGCGCACGTTGCGCTCGGTCTGCACGAAACCCTTGTGGTCCCAGTCGCGGATCACGCCCTGCCCCGGCGGGCACGCATCGGTCTCCGGTGCGGCCGCGCCGTCGGGCCAGCGCCCGCAGACCTGCGCCGCGTCGTCGAGCAGCTCGCTCTTGTTGCCGGTGTTCTCCGCACTGCCGACGTCACCCTGGCTGAAGACCAGCGGCACGCCCAGATCCCGCTCGACGAAACGCTCGAGCGGGCCGAGGAAGTCGGCGCTGTGCAGGTCGTGCGGGTCGAGGCTTTCCGGATGCTCGCCCCAGTTGACCCAGACGGCGAGCGGCTGCGGGTTCGCGCTGTCGCTCAGATCGTCGAAGCGCAGCACGACCAGGCCATGGTCGTTGTATTCGAGCGGATAGCCGGCCGGCGTGCCGTCGTCGGCGACCGCCAGGCGCACGACGTTGCCCTTGTACACGCGGTGATGGATCTCGGTCGCGCCCAGGCGCGCCGGCCTGAGGTTCGCCGCGGCCTGCTCGATCGCCTCGGCCATCCGGCGTGCCTGGTTCTCGAAGAAGCGCGCGTCGTAGAGGTCCTCGAACAGCCATACGCCCCAGGCCAGCGTCGACGAGTACGCGGAGGTGTGGTCGTGGGTGACGTGATGCAGGATCTGGTCGTAACCGATGCCGGACGAACCCTTGTCGAGGATCTGGCCGACGCGGCGCAGCAGCATGTCCTGCGCGAGATAGTTGTCGGTCTTGAGCAGCGCGATGCGCTTGCCGTTGGCGCCCTCGACGACGATCGCACGCGCCGTCAGCCGCGACTGCACGCCGTAGCTGGCGTGCTTGGACTTGTGCGTGAGGAAGGGGTCGAGATCCTGGCCCGCCAGTCCGCCGAACGTGTCCGTCGCGTAGTCGCAGTACTGGCCGGCGCAGTAACCCACGTCCGGCGTCATGTCGACCACGCCGACGCCGGCGCGCACCTTGATCGCGGCCACGGGCGTCGGACTCGGCGTCGGGCTGCCCGACGGCGTCGGCTCGGGGCTCGGCGATGCGCCGGGCGATGCCGACGGCGACGGCGATGTCGAGGGAGACGGCGAGGGACTGCCGCCCGGTCCGGGCGTAGGGGTCGCGCTCGCCGTCGGTGGCGGCGTGGCGCTGGCCGAGGGTGTCGGCGATCGCTCATTGCACGCCGCCAGCAAGACGCTGGAACCGACCAAGAGAATCCGCAATACAGCGTGGCGCATCGAAAATCCCCCAATCAGTTCGCCGTAGCGGACCGCTGCGCAGCGGCAGGCATCCGCACCGGACGTGACTTCGCCGCACCCAGAGGCGCACTGTTACCCCACCGGTCGAAGCCGGTCGCGGAGACCGTGCCGGCAAACGCGGCGGCCGGCGCGCTGTACACCGCGACGAGCCGACCCTCTCGCGCCTCGATCGACGGCTGCGTCGCCTCGACGGTGTTCGCGCCGTCGCTGAACACCACCCGGCCCTCGCGCACCGGCGCCGGCCGGTCGGTTTTCACTTCGACATCGATCAGCCGATAGTTGTGCGGCCGCGGGGTGTATGCAAGCGTTGCCTCGATGCGCAGACCGTCGGCGCTGGCAACCGGCGGCGACAGCTGCAGGCTGGGCGACGTCGAGATCGTGAACGGCGCTGAGGTCACCGCATAGTCGCTGCTGACCGCCAGCGCGTGACCATCGACGACGAATCGGTACTCGCCGGCCGGCCAGTCCTTCGGCGGTTCCAGCTCGACCGTCCACAGGTGCACGCCCGCGGCGAGCCGGTACTTGAGATGCATCTCGAACAGCGTGTCGATCGCCGTGCCATTGGCGCGGCGCGCGTCCTCGAAGAGGCCGGGCGCGGTGCGCCGCTGCAACCGCACCCTCGGCGCATCGACCACCGGGTCGCCGCCCTCCCAACTGAAGACCGCCGTCTGAAAGCGCTCGATCGGCGCCGGCTGCTCGATGACGCGGCCGGGCATCAGCGACGGCGTCGCCTGTGCCGGCGCGTACGGCAGGTCGCGGTAGAAGTAGTTCGCGCTGAACTCGTCGGCCGGCGGCGCGCTGCGATCACGCAAGGCCCGCAGCAGCGCACGGTTGACGTCGAGCAGGCGTGCACCGAGCCGCCAGCCCCAGAACGTGGTCGTGCCTTCGGTGCCGCCCTGCTCCCAGTCGGCCTTCTCGTCGGCGAGGATGTAGCCGACGTGATCCTGGGCGTAGCCCCAGACGAAAGTGCTCGCAGGATCGCGGCCTTCCTCCTGCGCCATGGCCAGCAGGCGCACCCCGTACTCCGACAGCGGCTCGCCCGGCTGTGCGAGCAGCATCACGTCACCGATCCGCACCGCGGTCACGCGCGTGTCCTGTGGCACGAACGCACCGTTCTCGGCGACGCCGTTGTCGGCGAGATCGATCTCGTCGGGTGGGGGCGCGGGCAGGCAGAACGGAATCGACTCGCCGGTTCCCGGACCCACGAACGGCACCGCGGCCTCGTTGTTGCATTGCACACCGCCCCAGGGATAGGGGTAGTCGCCATCGCCATGCTGTCCGTCGCTGTCCGGATAGCCCAGATGCTCGGCGTCGAGGACGATCCGCTGCGACACCGCGCGCAAGTCCGGCGCGTCATCCAGTTCGTCGATGCCGTCGTAGAGCGCACGCACCTGCGGCGCGAGCAGCTTGCCGAAGCGCTCGATGCGCTGCAGCGTCGGTCCACCGTCGGCACGCGGGCTGACGTTGCCGCCGGCGCTCTGCACCAGCATCGCCACCACCGGCGTATCGAATCCCGCCTCGACCTCGCGTTCGACGGAGGCGAGCACGTCGCCGGAGAAGTACTGGTTCTCGACGTCGAAGGCAATGCCGTGTGCGGCGTAGTTGATGACCACGGCGAGCGGCGTGCCGTCGAGGCGATCGACGCGCAGCACGCCGAGGCGCTTGCGCATCGCGTCGTTCGCCTCGACGTCGTATCCGGGCAACGCGACATTGCGCCGGAACGAGTTGAGGTTCTTCGGCTGCGGGTTGGCCGGATCGTCGATGCGCGAGAGGTAGCCCTCGCTGCCGACCGCGTGACCGAAGCGTGCCGGCTGCAGATCGGCGAGCGCTTGCTTGACGAGGTCGGCGAGCTGCGCCACCAGACGCTCGAAGACTTCCGGCTGGTACACGTCCATCGCCAGCCAGAAGTAGCGGGTGGAATGGTTGGCGAGCGCGCCGGGTCCGTCGTGGGTGTGCGTGGCCGACATCAGCAGGCCGTCGCCGAGCGCGATGCCGGTGTCGGCCTCGACTTTCTCGTTCACCGCGACGACCACTTCGTCGAGCATGCCGATCATGTCGGTCTTGACCAGCACGACGTAGTCGTGACCGTCGTAGAGCGCCACCGCCTTGGCGATCAGCGAGTCGTAGTAGCCGCGCGACGGCGGCGAGTACGTCGCGTAGGGCGAGTGCAGGGCGCGCAGTTCGTCAGGCAGCGGCGCGAGCGGCGTGCCGTCGTCCGCCTCGTAAACCAGGAAGTCGAGCATCTCGTTGAAGAACGCGCTCGGGTCGCCGCCGGCGAGGTCCTCGAAGGCGGGGATGTACTCGCCACCCACGGGCGGGCGCAGATAACCCCCCAACGGAGTGCCGACCGGAACGTCGAGTGCGCGCGCGGCCACGCCGGCCATCAGCGGTTGCGGCGGCGGCAGACCGAGCGTCGGAGACGGTGTGGGCGACGCCGTCGGGCTGGCACTGGGGGTCGCGGTGGGCGTCGGACTCGGGCCTGTCGACGGCGACGGACTCGGCGACGGACTGCCGCCGGGACCGGGCGTCGGTGTCGCCACCGGCGTGGGCGTCGGCGGCGTGCCGTAGCCGATCGTCAGCGACCGGTTGTCGCAGGCACCCAGCGCCAGCGCGGCGCCCAGCACGAGCATGCGAACCGGGACAGGGCGCATGGCAGACGGCTCAGGGCACCGGGAACGCGCTGGGCTGCAGCGGGAAGCGCGCGACATTGGCATAGGGTGCCGCGAGATTCTCGGGCCGCGCCGCGGGCACCATGAACTGCCATTGCTCGCCGTCGATCTCGGTGCTGGTCACCGGCGTGAACAGGTTGTCGCTGTCGTGCGTCACGAAGAAGTGCAAACCGTGCGCCGCGTGCGCACCCTGACGCTGCAGGCAGTCCGCGAACGTATGACCCGAGTGGTCCAGCGCGCGGCCGGCAGCGGCGTCATAAGCGGCCGGCACCGCGCCGCCGTTCCAGGCGTAGCTCTCGCCCGGCCACGGCCGCGGCACCGGATCGTCGCCGGTGCCGTCGTCGAGGCAGGCATCGTCGCGGTAGTACGGCACCACCAGCGGGTTGAGCAGCGAGGTCGCACCGCGCAGCAGGAAGGTATAGACCAGCGCACCGCCGTTGCCCTTGGCCGAGATTTGCTCCCAGTTGTCGAAGGCCAGCGGCAGGTTGAAGCTCGGATCGGCGGCGTCGAAGAAGGCCGGGCAGCGGCCGTTGGCGTTGGGCGGAATCACGCCGCTCTCGGCCGGGCACATGCCGTTGATCGGCGCGAAACCATCGACGTTGCCGACGTCGTCGTTGACGCCGTCGATCGGCACGCCCTGCGGCCGCAGCACCGTGTAGTAGCGTCCGCCGGGCACGCCGGCGGCGGCTTCGGCGGGCGTGGGCACCATCGCGCTGCGGTTGTAGTCCCAGGACGTGTACAGGCCGTCCGGCGGAATCGGATGCACGCGCACGCGGTAGCGGTAGCTGATCGCATCGCGGTAGAAGGTCTCGGTCTTGGTGACGTTGGTCCCGGAGTCCGCGCCCCAGACCTCGCGGATGCAGCGCACCGGACCGCAGCGTTCGCCGATCAGGCTGGAGTTGCCTTCCCAGTTGACCTGTTCGTCCTCGAAGCCGACCAGCGAGATCACCGAGTCGGGCGACTGCTGGAAGGCGCGACCCTTCCAGCGGTCGATCAGATCCGGGCGTGTCGTCCAGTAATCCGCGCCGGCGATGGCCGCGGACGTGTCCGACGGCCCGCGCACGCGCAGGTCGCGCACCATCCAGCGACCGCTGGCCTTCCAGCGGTAGGTGTCGGTCGTCACCGTCAGGCCGTCGCGCGGGAAGCGGTCGGTGGATGGACACAGGTACTTGCCGCTGGCGACGTCGAAGTGGCATGCGCTGTCGTTGCCGTGGTAGGCGTCGAGCGACGCCACGCAGACGGTGCCGGGGATGTTGGCGCCGTAGCCGGTGTTGCTGGTACCGAGCTTCTCCGGATCGTCGTCGCGGAAGAAGCGGCGATCGATCCACTCGTCGGCATTGGCATCGCGCTGGTAGCGCACGTAACGCTGCGTCTTGAACGCCGAGCCGCCGTCCTTGAGGAACAGATAGACGTAGCGCTGTGCGCCGCTGTCGAGCGGATCGGCCAGCGCGATCATCTGGCCCGGCTCGGCGCGCACGCCGGCCGGGCGGCTGCCCGCCGGCGCCATGCCGCCGGCGTCCGCGGCCATGAACACAACCTCGTCATCGGCATCCAGGCCCGGCACCGGGTCGCTGCTCGGCCAGGTCTTGCCGCTGTCGGTCTCGTAGACCCGGCTGCAGTCACCCTCGGTCATCGCCCAGGACTCGGTATCCCAGACGTAACTGGTTTCCGGATCGGTGCCGGAGTAGGTGGAGAAGTCGCTGCTGCCGTTGGCGAGGAAGTACGGCCGGCGTTCATCGACCTGGACCGGGATCTCGACCCAGGCGCCGTTCTTCCAGGCGTAGGCGGCGATGTCGCCGACCGGCTTGCCGGGCAGCGCCAGCGGGCCGATCGGGTACAGCAGCGTGCCGTTGTGCGCGTCGCGCACGCCATCGCCGGTGGTCATCGCCCCTGACGGATAGGGGTTGGCCACGCCATAGGCCGGCGGCACCGACCAGCTGCCGAGCATGAAACCGGGGACGACCACGGGCTCGACGCTGCGCTGCGCCGACAGAGTCTGCAGCGCGGCGGACGGAATGGACTGGCCCAGACCGAGCAGGCCCTCCGGCGTCGTCGTCTGCGACAGCGCCTGCAGGTCGGCGGCGAAGGTGGTCAGGGTCTGCGTCAGCGCCGCTTGCGCGGCGGCGACATCGCCGGCGAGCATCGCGTCGATGAAGCTGTGACCGTTGGCGCCGACACGCGCCAGCGTGCCGGTCAGGCCCTCGCCGGCGCCGATCGGGCCGGACCCGCCGCCGCCCGCACCGGGCACGCCGGTGATGACGACCGCGGGGCAGTTGCCGGCATCCGACGTGCCGGGCAGGACGTTTGCCGGGTCGATCAGCCGTGCGCGGCTGTCGCCGTCCGCGACCGCACTGCGCAACAGGAAGTGCGACATCTGGCAGCGCGCCTGCGCGTCGCGGCGCGGGCACTCGTGCGGGTCGTCGCCGGCGACATCGCCCGGCGGCAGGTTGCCGACCGGTGGCGGACTGGTGTGATAACCGTTGCAGGTGCCGCTGTTCTGGCTGCTCCAGGGCTCGTCCCAGACCACCAGCGCCGAGCCGCCGGCCTGCGCAATGTCGGTGTAGTCCAGCGGCTGCAGCGCGAAGTACTGGTCATGGTCCGGGTGACGATCGACCGCGACGCGGCGGCGATCGACCGGCGCGCCGACCGTACGCGCCATCACCTCGGCGCTCCACATCGTCACCTGGTGGTCGCCGAAGGCGGGGTGCAGCAGCACCGCGTTATCCGGTCCGTGCATCGCCGCGTTGTCCGCCAGATGCTGCGCATAGCCGTTGTTCTCGGACCGGTCCCACAACATCTGCATCAACGCGAAGTTGAGCACGCGGTCGAGATCGTCGGGATACGACAGATACAGCGGGATGGAGTAGATCGTGAAATCGGTGCTGCGCGTCAGCAGCGTCGAGTAGTTCATGCCCAGCACGCCGAGCACGCCGCGGTTGATGTCCTTGGACGCGGCGACCAGCACGCCGCCGAGGATGCCGCCCTGCGAGTTGCCGTGGTAGAACACCTCGCGGCGGTCGAACACCGGCGCGCCGTTGACCTGGAACAGCGGATTCGCGGCGAAGCCGTCGGGATGCGTCAGCAGGCGTGCCAGATACATCTGGTTGACCATGCCCTGCTGCGAACCGTCGGGGATCACCGGGAAGTTCGACAGATCGACCAGCACGCTGGCGACGTTGGGCAGGTCGCCGCTGGCGAAGCCGAACCAGTCCGCGGCGCAGTTCATCAGGCCATAGACGTTGCCGAAGTCGCTGGCCTGGCCGTTGACCTCGCCCTGGCCACCGAGCAGGCCGTGGCCGTACAGCGTCGGCCGCACCGGGTGGACCGTGCTCGCCGTCCACATCGACGCCGCGCCGTCGACCGCCGAACGCGGGATGTTGCAGGTGAAGGTGAAACTGAGATCGCCGGTACGGTCCGGCAGGCCGTCACCATAGACGCTGCCCTGCGGGTCGGCCGGGTTGAAGCCGTCGGCCGGGTTGTAGAATAGCCGGTTCGGCGGCAGGCTGCCGGACGCGGTCAGGCCGAAGGCATCGCCCAGGTCGCCGACACCCGGCACGCCACAGTTGCCGCCGCTGAGCTGCTGGCACTGGCTGGCCAGCGCATCGAGCTGCTGCATCAGCGCCTGCTGGCCGTTGAGCGGTGCCGGATTCGGCGGCGTCACGAAGCTCGGTACCGTGATCGTGCCGCGGATGCGGCGCACGGTACGGCCGCCCGGTCCGTCCGGGTTCTCGACCACTTGCGTCACCGTGTAGGTCGGCGCGATGCCGGCCGGATAGTTCGGCTCGCCCGGCGCGCTGCCGTTGACGTCGCCGAGCGCCGCGAAGGCCTTGTCGCGCATCGCCGTCAGGCGCGCGACGTTGTTGGCCGCGCTCGCGGTGGTGAAGTCCCAGGCCAGGTACAGCGAGGCGTCGCGCGCGATGCCGGCGGCGGCGAGCGTGTCGAACACCGGTTCGAGCGCCGCGCAGCGCTGCTGCAGCGGCGGCAGTGCCGTCGGCAGGCGGTCGCGGCAAACGCCGAACGCGGCGCCGGCGGCGATCCGCTCGCCCGCGTCGTTGCGCAGATCGCGCAGCACGACGACGTAGCGGTGGCCCTCGTCGAAGTTCTTCGCCGGACGCACGATCAGCGCCGGCCGCTTGCCCTGCAGCGACGGCGTCGGCTGGTTGACGACGCCGGGGATCAGCTGGCCGGCGTTGAGGTCGATCTCGGCCCAGATCAGGTGGCGCCGCGGCTGCGCGTAGGGCGCGCCGACCGGACCGGTGTCGAGCACGATCACCGGTGCGTCGGGGTCGTCGTAGCGCGACAGGTCGGTCAGCGGCACCGCGTTCTTCACCGGTCCGAACGGCTGGTTCTGCGCGTTCTTCTCGGTGCCCAGGTTCGGCACGTAGGTGATGATCGGCTGGCCCGGCGAGAAGCCGTCGTTGCGGTTCCACTCGGTCGGGTCGATCGGCTTGCCGGCACTGTTGCGCGGCATCGCCAGCGGGCTGAAGTTGATGCGCCGGCCGGTGCCGTTCCTAGCGACCGACTGCGGGCTGTTGGCCGGCGCGGCGATCGTGAAATGGTCGTTCGGGAACGGGAACAGGCAGTGCGCCGGATCGAGCAGGTCGCAGCCGGCGAGCGTCGCCAGCAGCGCATCGCCGGCCAGTGCGGCGTCGCCCAGTCCCGGCGGACCGCCGGACCCGCCGCCGAGCAGGCTGCAGACCGCGTCCGGCACGCCGGCGTCGCGGCAGGCCTGGGCCGGATCGGTGCTCGGATCGATCAGCGCACAGAATTGCTCCGGCGCGCCGTTGTCGCGGCAGCGCTGCGCGTATTCGCGCTGGATGTACTGCACGCGCAGCGCGATGTCGCGCAGCAGGCACTGCTGCGACGCCGGGTCGCTGCAGGCGCGCAGGTATTCGGGCAGGTTCTGCTCCGGCGCGCCGTCGAACAACGGGACGTAGGCCTCCATGCGCAGCAGCGGCGCGGTCAGCGGTCCGAGCGAAACGAATTCCTCGTAGCCGGTGAACGGCACGACGAAGCCGGTATCGCCGGACGGATCGACGTAGCTGAACTCCTCCTCGGGGATGATGTAGCCAAAGGAGTTCTGCGTCAGGCCCAGCAGCATCACCGTGGCGCCGGGGTTGGCCTGCTGCGCGAGGCCGCGGATGAATTCGCCGAAGGTGTTGGTCGCCTCGCCGGGAATCGTGGCGATCTCCAGGCCGCCGGCACCGCCGATGCTGATGCGCGACACCAGGGTCTCCGCGGTCGGCGTGAGCTGGCCCAGCTCGGTGGATGCGGTGCCCAGCGCCGTGCCCAGGCCCGGGATCGACGACACCTCGGCCGGTGTGAAGTCGTAGTAGCGGTTGAACGAACCCATCGCGCCGGCCGCGACGAAGGCCGGGTTGGTCACCGGCAGGACGACGTTGGCATGACGCACCGCCAGCGCTGGCGTCAAGGCACGTTCGGCCTGCGCGGCGGCGAAGCTGGCGAGGTCGTTGCCGCGGCAGCGCACGCGCTCGTAGACATCCGGATCGGCGACCGTGCAGTTGCCACCGGCCGGCGAGGCATCGGCGATCGGGCCGTTGTAGTACAGCGCGACGCCGCCGTCCTGTTCGAGCCGGCGCATCGCACCGTAGATGTAGTCGGCATGCGGCACGCGCGGCGACTGGCCGGCGCCGATCGAGGTCGGGTGCGCGGCGTACTGCAGCAGCTGGCCGATCGTCGCGCCGTTGCCCGCGCGCACGCGCAGCAAGGTCACGTGGTCGTCGGCGTCGTCCTGTGGATCGACCTGCGGGCGGCGGTAGTTGTTGAAGTCGGAGGTGCGTCCGCTGCGCACGCTCAGGTTGGCCGGCTGCAGCGCCAGCAGCGCCTCGCGCGTCGCCTCGGCGGCCTGCGCGTAGAGCCGGTTGCGGATCCAGTCCTGCGGCACGCCGCCCCACAGGCCCTGCAGGTCGGGACCGGCGTGGCTGTGCGTCTGGCCGAAGACGATGTCGTCGGCCGCGACGCAGGCATCGACCGCGCAGCTCGCCGCGACCAGCGCATTGCGCATCTCGCGCTGGATGACGTTGCCGGCGCCGATCGCGTCGAGCATCACGAACAGCACGCGCGTGTCGCCCTGTGTCAGCGCCAGCACGCGCACGAAGATCTCCTCGTCCTCGTCCTGGTAGGCACTGTGGTGCACGCGCGCGCCGGCCGGCTGGGTCAGGCTGCTGCCGAACTGCGCGAACGGATCGGGGAAGTTCTGGATCGGGTTGATGCCGAAGCCGCCGAGATTGAACTTCTGCACCTTCGAGCCGGCGAAGAAGCGCGGCTCCTGGATGCCGTCGATCTGCGCCTGCGTCGGCGTGACGCTGCGCTTGGCGGCGCCGGCGCAGAACGTCCCCGGCGCGCAGGCCGGCGCGACGCGCTTGCGTACCGTGACGTTGACCTCGTCGGACGCAGATGCGTTCTGTGCATCGCGCACGGTCAGCCGGAAGGTCAGCACGGTATCGGCGCCGACCTGCGGCGCGGTGAACGCGGGTCGCGACGTATCGGCGCCGGTCAGCGTGACCGTCGGGCCGGCGGTCTGCGTCCAGGCGTAGCTCAGCGCGCCGTTCTCGGGATCGAAGCTGTTGCGGCCGTCGAGCATGACCGCATCGCCTTCGTTGACGACCTGGTCGTTGCCGGCGTCGGCCACCGGCGGCTGGTTGACCGGGGCCGGCGCGCGCACGGTGACGACGACGACATCGGGCGCAGATTGCGCACCGGCGTTGTCGGTGACGCGCAGCGCGAAACGCAGCTGCGTGTCGGCGCTGACCTGCGGCGCGATGAACTGCGGCTGCGCCGTGTTCGCACCGCTCAGGGTCACGCGCGGACCGGACGTCTGGTTCCACGAGAACGCCGCGATGCTGCCGTCCGGATCGCTGCTGGCGCGGCCGTCGAGCGTGACGGTGGCGCCGGCATCGACGGTCTGGTCCGGTCCGGCGTTGGCGACCGGCACCTGGTTCTGGCCAGCGGGCGTGACGGTGACGTTGACGTCGTCGCTGGCGCGGGCGCCGGCATCGTCGGTCACGGTCAGGCGGAAGGTCAGCAGCGTCGCCGAGGTCACCGCCGGCGCCGTGAAGCTCGCCGTGGCCTGGTCGGCGCCGCTCAGCGCCACCGCCGGGCCGGCGACCTGGGTCCATGCATACGCGACGATGTCGCCATCGGCGTCGCTGCCCGATCCGGCCAGCGTCACGCTGGCCCCGGCGACGACGCTCTGATCGGCGCCTGCATCGGCCACCGGCGCGAGGTTGTCCTCCTGGCGATCGACCACGGTCACGGTCACCTCGTCGGCGGCCGTGGCGCCGCGGTCGTCGGTGACGGTCAGGCGGAACTGCAGCGTCGCCGTGGCGTTCACCTGCGGCGAGACGAAGCGCGCGACCGCAGTGCCCGCATCCACCAGCGTCACCGCCGGCCCGGACAGCTGCACCCACGCGTAGGCGACGATCGAACCGTCCGCATCGCTGCTGAGCCGGCCGTCGAGCAACACCTCGACGCCTTCGCCGACCGTGCGATCGCCGCCGGCGCGTGCCACCGGCGGCTGGTTGTCCGCGCCACCCTCGCCCGGGGCACTGCGGCTGTTGCAGGCGGCCAGGGTCAATGCGAGCAGCAGGGACAGAATGACCGCCGAAAGCTTCGGCATGCGCGTGGGCGTGTCCATCATTTCTCCAGATCCCCGGCCACCGTAGGATGGTGGCCGCCGCACTCCAACTATCGATGTCGCGCCGGCAGGCACACCGGCGCGTCGCACAAATGGCATGGATTGTCCGACCGGCGCGGCCCCGCGGTCTTGACGAAGGGCGCCGATTTATTGGGAAATCACGCCATCGTGTCCGCTCCCCGACTCGCCCCCCGATCGTCGCGCCCGGCTGCCGAGCCCGTCCCCGGCGGCCTGATCGCCGCGCTCTACGCCCGCGGCCTGCTCGACCACCTGCGCGCGCGCGGCGTCGATCCGGCGGACCTTTATCCGGCCGCGCGCGTCGCCGAGCTGGAACAGGCGCGCGGACACACCGAGATCCCGCTGCACGAGTGGATCGCGATGTTCGACACCGCGATCGCCGCGCTCGACGATCCCGAGCTGCCGCTCAAGGCCGGCGCCGGCCTGCGCATGCGTCACCTGGGCGTGCTCGGCCCGGTGCTGATGAACTGCCGCACGCTCGCCGAGGTGCAGCGCCAGCTGGCGCGCTACATCCGCCTGCTCGGCCAGATCGGCGAGCCGGTGCTCACCGTCGAAGGCGACCGTGCCCATCTGCTGTGGAGCTGGCCCTACGCGACGCGGCCGCATGCGGCGGTGGCGCAGTTCATGATGGGCGCGCGCGCGATGTTCATGCGCTGGCTCAGCAACCGCCCGGACCTGCGCTACGACGGTTACTTCCACTTTGGCCCGCCACGTGACCCGGAACCCTACCGGCAGATCTTCGGCGGCCGCCTGCACTTCGACCAGGATCGCAGCGAGATGCGCTTTCCGGCGAGCTACCTGGAACTGCCGGTGGTTTCGGCCGACGAGGATCTGCGCGCGCAGGTGGAGGCGCAGGCGCAGGCGGTGCTGCGCCAACTGTCCGGCGAGCCCGACTTCGTGCGCACGCTCAAGGCGGTGCTGACGCACAACCTCGCGCGCGGTCAGGTCGCGCTGCACGAGGCGGCGGCGGCGATGGACGTCTCCGCGCGCACGCTGCAGCGCCGGCTCGGCGAACTGGGGCGCTCGTACCAGGGCATCCTCGACGAGGTGCGCCTGGCCAGCGCGCAGAATTATCTGCGCAGTGCCGACACCTCGCTGACGCAGATCGCCTTCCTGCTCGGTTACAGCGAGCAGAGCAGCTTCCACAACGCCTTCAAGCGCTGGACCCGACTGTCGCCCGGCGCGTGGCGACGGCAGCATCTGGCGCGGCGCTGAATGATCCGCGTGCCCCCGCTGCCCGGGGCCCCAGCCCCGGGCGTTCGCCGGGCGGGAACCGCCACGGGCAGTCCCCGCAAGCCCCGGCGCACTGCCTTGCAGCGCACCATGTGCGGGCGTAAGGTGCGCGCCGCATGAAAATCATCATCCTGGGGGCGGGACAGGTGGGATCGACGCTGGCGGAGAATCTCGCCAGCGAACAGAACGACGTGACGGTCGTCGATACCAACCCGGCCGCGCTCGACGAACTGCAG
The DNA here is from genome assembly GCF_040066175.1 of Fontimonas sp. SYSU GA230001. Classification (NCBI taxonomy): domain Bacteria; kingdom Pseudomonadati; phylum Pseudomonadota; class Gammaproteobacteria; order Nevskiales; family Nevskiaceae; genus Fontimonas; species Fontimonas sp. SYSU GA230001. The sequence continues at coordinate 75,705 of NZ_JBEAAM010000011.1, read as the reverse complement.
GAACGCCTCGACATCCGCACCGTGCAGGGCCGCGCATCGCTGCCCAGCGTGCTGCGCCAGGCCGGCGCCGACGACGCCGACATGATCATCGCCGTCACCGACAGCGACGAGACCAACATGCTGGCGTGCAAGATCGCCAACACCCTGTTCAGCACGCCGACCAAGATCGCGCGCGTGCGCTCGACCGACTATCTCAAGGAAGAGAAGCTGTTCGCGCCCGACGCGATCCCGGTGGACATGCGCATCTCGCCGGAACAGCTGGTCACCGAGCTGATCCAGCGCCTGATCGAGTATCCCGGCGCGCTGCAGGTCGTCGAGTTCGCCGACGGCAAGGTGCGCCTGGTCGGCGTCAAGGCCTATTACGGCGGCCCGCTGGTGTCGCGCCAGCTCAAGGAACTGCCGGCCCACCTGCCCGGCGTCGATGCCCGCGTCGCCGCGATCTACCGCCGCGGCCGCCCGATCATCCCGGAGGGCGACACGATCATCGAGGCCGAGGACGAGGTCTTCTTCATCGCCGCGCGCGACCACATCCCGAAGATCATCGCGGAACTGCGCCGGCAGGACAAACCGGTCAAGCGCGTGATGCTCGCCGGCGGCGGCAACATCGGCCTGCGCCTGGCGCGCGCGCTCGAATCGGGCAAGGTGCAGGTCAAGATCGTCGAGAAGTTCAAGGAGCGCGCGCAGTTTCTCTCCGAGCAGCTGCAGCACAGCATCGTGCTGACCGGCGACGCCGCCAACGAGCAGTTGCTGCGCGAGGAGAACATCGAGGACGTCGATGTGTTCTGCGCGATCACCAACGACGACGAGGCCAACATCCTGTCGGCGATGCTGGCCAAGCGCCTGGGTGCGCGCAAGGTGATGTGCCTGATCAACCGGCTGTCCTACGTGGATCTCGTCGAAGGCAGCACGATCGACATCGCCATCTCGCCGCGGCAGACGACCGTGTCGGCGCTGCTGGCGCGCGTGCGCCGCGGCGACGTCGCGCGCGTGCACTCGCTGCGCCGCGGCGCGGCCGAGGCGATCGAGGCGATCGCCCACGGCGACCGCCACAACTCCAAGGTCGTCGGCCGCCGGCTCGACGAGATCAAGCTGCCGCCCGGCACGACCATCGGCGCGATCGTGCGCGGCGACGACGTCGTCATCGCCCATCACGACACGGTGATCGAGGCCGAGGATCACGTGATCCTGTTCATCGTGGACAAGAAGTTCGTCAAGGACGTCGAGAAGCTGTTCCAGGTGGGCCTGAGCTTCTTCTGATGCCGACCCCCGTCGCCAGTACCGCCGCCGCGCCCTGGCACCGCTTCGTCGCGGTGCAGCGCGTGACCGGCATCCTGCTGGTGGCGTTCTCGACGACGCTGCTGCCACCGCTGCTGATCAGCCTGCTGCGCGGCGAAGGCATGGCACGACCGTTCCTCGACGGCATGGGGCTGACCCTGGTGACCGGAGCCCTGGTCTGGTGGCCGGTGCGGCACGTGCAGACCGACCTGAAGATCCGCGACGGCTTCCTCGTCGTCGTGCTGTTCTGGGTGGTGCTGTCCACCTTCGGTGCGATCCCGCTGTACGTGGCGCACGTCGGCTGGGACAGCTACGTCGATGCGATGTTCGAGGCGACTTCCGGACTGACGACGACCGGCGCCACCGTGGTCAGCGGACTCGACCAGATGCCGTGGTCGATCCTGTTCTACCGTTGCCAGCTGCACTGGCTCGGCGGCATGGGTGTGATCGTGCTGGCCGTCGCGCTGCTGCCGATGCTCGGCGTCGGCGGCATGCAGCTGTTCCGCGCCGAGACGCCGGGGCCGATGAAGGACGCGAAGCTGACCCCGCGCATCGCCGGCACCGCACGCGCGCTGTGGATCATCTACGTGATGATCACGGTGATCTGCGCGCTCGTGTACTGGATGCTGGGCATGTCGCCGTTCGACGCGATCTGCCACGCGATGTCCACGATCTCGACCGGCGGCTTCGCCAATCACGACGCCAGCATCGGCTACTACCAGAGCCTCGGCATCGAGATCGCGGTGATGGTCTTCATGCTGGTCGGCGCGATGAACTTCGCGTTGCACTTCGTCGCCTGGCGCTCGCGTTCGGTGCTGACGTACCTGCGCGATGCCGAGTTCCGCGCATTCATCGGCATCGTCCTGGTGTTCGGCGTGCTGGTGTGCGTGCCGCTGTGGTGGTTCGGCACCTACGACAGTCTGGGCCTGGCGATCCGCAAGGGCATGTTCCAGCTGATCGCCTACGGCACCGACGCCGGCTTCGCGACTGCCGATCCGACGCCCTGGCCCGGATACGTGCCGCTGCTGATCGTACTGTCCGGATTCATGGTCGGCTGCGCCGGCTCGACCGCCGGCGGCGTCAAGGTGACGCGCCTGATCCTGTTCACCAAGCAGGCGGCGCGCGAACTGCAGCGCCTGCTGCACCCCAGTGCGACGATCACGCTCAAGCTCGGCGGCAAGACCGTGCCCGACGACATCGTCTATGCGGTCGGCGGCTTTTTCTCGATCTACGTGGGCCTGACGATCTTCCTGACCTTCGTGATGATCGGCACCGGCCTCGATCCGGTCACAGCCTTCTCGGCAGTCGCCGCCTGCATCAACAACGAAGGCCCGGGTCTGGGCGCACTGAATTCGACGATGGCCGGCGTCACCGACTTCGGCAAGTGGGTGCTGATCGTGACGATGATCATGGGGCGCCTGGAGATCTTCACCTTCCTGATCGTGTTCACACCGGGCTTCTGGCGTCGCTGACAGACCCCGGTCAGATCCAGCGTGCCTTGCGCAGGCGCAGATACAGCCAGATGTCCACGGCGACCATCACGGCGAGCACGACCGGATAGCCGTAGCGCCAGTGCAGCTCCGGCATCGCCTCGAAGTTCATGCCATAGATGCCGGCGATCATCGTCGGCACGGCGATCAGCGCGGCGTAGGCGGCCAGCCGCTTCATCGTCTCGCTCTCCTGCAGGTTGATCAGCGACAGGTTGACCGACAGCGCGGTGGCGATGGTGTCGCGCAGCGTGTCGAGCGCCTGGTTGAGGCGCTGTACGTGGTCGTGCACGTCGCGGAAGTAGTCCTGTAGCGGCACTGCGAGCGGCGGCACGCGCCCGCCATAGAGCCGTGCGAGCGCCTCGGGCAGCGGCCCGACCGCGTGCTTGAGGATGACGAGCTTGCGCTTGAGGGTGTAGAGGTCGCGGATGTTGGCGCTCGGCGAGGTCTTCTCCGCGAACAGGCGTTCCTCGATTGTCTCCAGCTCGGATTCGATCGCGTGCAGCACCGGGAAGTAGCGATCGACGACCGCGTCCATGATCGCGTACAGCACGAAGCCGGGGCCGTGACGCAGCAGCTCGGGTTCGGTCTCGCTGCGCCGGCGCACTTCGGTCAGACCGCGCTCGGCGCGATTGCGCACGGTCAGCACGTAGTGGCGGCCGACGAAGATCGCCAGCTCGCCCTCGTGCACCTGACCGTCGGCCAGCTCGATCAGGTGCAAGGCGGCGAACAGCGAATCGCCGTACTCCTCCAGCTTGGGGCGCTGATGGCCGTGGCTGGCGTCCTCAACCGCCAGCGGATGCAGGCCGAACTCCGTGCGCATCGTCTCCAGCTCGGCGGCGTCGGCATCCTTGAGGGCAACCCAGACGAAACAGTCCGGCCGGCCGACATAGTCGTGGATCTCGCCGGGCGCGATGTCGGCGAGCTTGTGTCCGTTCTGGTACGCGGTGCAACTGACGAGCATGCGAAGTCCTCCGCCTTGGGCGGGCGATAGCTTGGCCACTGGACGGCCCGACGTCCATCCGCAGCACGCGCATGGCGGATGCCCGCTCCGCTCTGTTCTAATGCGCGTCCGATCCCGATCGTTGCGCCTGCCGATGTCCGTCTTCACCAAGGTCAGCCATGCCGAGCTCGTCGCCTTTCTCAGGCAGTATCCGGTCGGCGAGCTGATCGGCTTCACCGGCATCGGCGAGGGCGTCGAGAACACCAACTACTTCGTCGATACGACGGACGGCCGCTGGGTGCTGACGCTGTTCGAGCGCCTGAACTACGACGACCTGCCGTTCTTCCTCGGCCTGATGGAGCATCTGGCCGCGCACGGCTTCCCGAGCGCGATGCCGCTGCACACGCGGACCGGCAGCACGCTGACCACGCTCAACGGCAAGCCGGCCGCGCTGGTGCGCCGGCTCACCGGTCAGAGCGTGCTGTTCCCCGATCTCGAACAGTGCCGACAGGTCGGTCGCGCGCTCGGCGAGATGCACGTGATCGGACAGTCCTACGCAGGACGCTGCGTCAACGCGCGCGGCGCCGCGTGGCGCGAAGCCACCGGCCGGCTGCTCGTCGCGAAAACTCAGGATGCCTCGATCAAGGCACTGATCGAGGACGAGCTGGCGGCGCAGGCGCGGCTGGACCTGGACAAGCTGCCGCAGGGCGTGATCCACGCCGACCTGTTCCGCGACAACGTGCTGTTTGTCGAGGAGCGCCTGACCGGCGTGATCGACTTCTACTACGCCTGCAACGACGCGCTGGCCTACGACCTCGCGGTGACGCTCAACGACTGGTGCTTCGAGCCGGACGGCGACATCAACCCGGCGCGCTGGCAGGCGCTGCTGTCCGCCTACCGCTCACGCCGCGAGCTGACCGACGCCGAGCGCGCCGCCTGGCCGCTGCTGCTGCGCGCCGCAGCGCTGCGCTTCTGGCTGTCGCGCCTGTACGACTGGACCTTCCCGCGCGCAGGCGACGTGGTCCACGTCAAGGATCCGGACCAGTACCGGCGCATCCTCGTGCATCATCGCGAGCAGCCGCCGCCGTCCCTCTGAAGCCTATTGCTCCTGCGCGTCCAGTTCCTGGTCGAGCTGCTCCTTGCGCTGATCGTTGGCGTCGAGCGCGGAGTCGAGCTTGTCGGCGATCGCGCCGCCGGCGTAGCCGACGGCCTCGGTGTTGCGGATGTTGCGCGTCTCCTCGCGCCCCGCGGTGCTGCGCGGCTTGGGCGCGTCCTCGGCGCTGCCGCAAGCGCCCAGGATCAGCAGCGCGGCGGCGACGGTCGTGGTCAGCAACGGTTTCATGGCGCGGGTTCCTCGGCAGGCGCCGCCCGAGTCTAACCGCCCGCTACAATGCCGCGCTCGACACGCGCGAGGGGGAGTGTTCATGCTGGGGCTGACCCGCTATCAGTGGACCGTGCTGTTCGCGGCCTGGCTCGGCTGGGGTTTCGACGTCTTCGACGGCCTGCTGTTCAACTACGTCGCGCCCAACTGCGTGCCGACGCTGCTCGGTCTGGAGATCGGCTCGCCGGAAGCGCGCCAGGCGACGCTGCTGTGGACCGGCATCCTCACGTCCGTGCTGCTGCTCGGCTGGGCCGTCGGCGGCGTCGTCTTTGGGCTGGTCTGCGACCGCATCGGCCGCAAGCGCACGCTGCTGCTGACGATGACGATGTACGCGATCGGCACCGCCGCCTGCGCGTTCGCGCCGAACATCTGGGTGCTGCTCGCCTGCCGCATCGTCGCCAGCCTGGGCATCGGCGGCGAATGGGCCGCCGGCGCGTCGATGGTCGCGGAGGTCGTGCCCGAGCACAAGCGCGTGACCGCCGGCGCGCTGCTCTACACGTCGGCGCCGATGGGCCTGTTCCTCGCCACCTTCGTCAACATGCAGGTCGCCGGCAACTGGTTCGCCGACCAGCCGGAAGTGTCGTGGCGCTACGTCTTCCTGTTCGGCCTGATCCCGGTGTTCGTCGCGTCGGTCGTGCGGATGTTCCTGCACGAGCCCGAACGCTGGAAACAGGCCGTCGAGTCCGCTGCGCCGCCGCGCCTGGCCGACCTGTTCACGCCCCAACTGCGGCCGATCACCGTCAGCGGCTTCCTGATGGCGGTGATCGCGCTGCTGACCTGGTGGAGCTGCAACGCCTTCCTGCCGACCGTCGTCTCGCATCTCGCGCAGACCGAGGCGGCGCTGCGCGGCCTCGACCGCAGCGGCACGCTGGCGCTGATCGAATCCTGGAAGTTCAGTGCCACCGCCTACTTCAATCTCGGCGGCCTGGCCGGCACGCTGCTGACCATCCCGATCGCGCAGCACATGGGCCGCCGGCCGATGTTCGCGCTGTACTTCGGCGCCTCGGCGCTGGCGATCTTCGCGACCTTCGGCGGCTGGCTGCCGGCCGCCGCCAGCCTGTACCTGTACTTTGCGATCGGCGTGACCGTGTTCGGCATCTTCGGCAGCTTCACCTATTACCTGCCGGAGCTGTTCCCGACGCGCCTGCGCGCGACCGGGTCGGGCTTCTGCTACAACATCGGCCGCGTCGTCGCCGCCGGCGGCCCGTTCCTGGTCGGCGCGATCGCCGCGCAGGGCGGCAGCAGCGCGGTGCAGATCCTGTTCTGGGTCGGCGTGATCCCGCTCGCCGGCGTGCTGCTGATGCCCTGGGTGATCGAGACGCGCGGCCGCGCGCTGGCGGACTGAGGCTCGCCGCGCCGCGCCAGGACCGAAGGCGCTCAGGCCGCGCGTGCGAGCACCGGCGCGGTCAAGAAGGCGACCACGCGGCCGACCACCGCAGGATCGGTGAGGATGCGCCAGTGGCCCAGACCCTGCGTGGCCAGCAGCTCGGCGCCCAGCCAGTTGCGCACCATCGCCTCGCCGTCGGCGAATGGCACCAGCGCGTCGTCGCGGTCGTGCACGACCAGCGCCGGCACGTCGTAGTCGGTGGCGAGACGGCCGATGTCCATGGCATCGGGATCGACGCCGGTGTGCCGGTGGACGAGATCGAGGAAGCGGCGACGCACGCGCGGCAGCAGGCCGACTTCGTCGGCGAAGCGGTCGAGCACGCCGCGCAGGCTCGACGGCGCGCCGAGCAGCACGACGCGCCGCGGCGACAAGCCCAGGCTCAGCGCGTAGCCGATCGCACCGCCGCCCATCGAGTGGCCGACGACCGCGTCCAGATCGCGGATCTCGGCGGCGGCTTCCATCAGCGCCTGCGCGAACAGGATCGGGTTGGCCTCCTCGCCCGGCGAGGCGCCGTGCGCGGGACCGTCGAGGGCGATCACCTGCCGGCCCGCCGCCAGCAGCGGCGCGATGAAGCGCGCGAACTGCGTCGGCCGCCCTTCCCAGCCGTGCAGCATCAGCACGACCGGCGCGTCGTCCGCGCCCCAGCGCAGACCCGACAGGCCGAAGCGGAAGCTGACGCGCCGCGCGCTGGCCGCGGCCCCGGCTTCCCAGTCGCGCGGCGGCAGGCGGCGCGGCCGCATCAGCTGCTGCCGCGCATAGCGGGCGCTCAGACCCGGCGCGAGACGGCCAGAGAGGGCATGGAAACGGCGGATGTGGTCGATGGCGGTCATGGCAGGCTCCCGATCAGTTCAAGATGTGAATGCTGGGACCGAAGCGGCGGCGCAGTTCCTCGCGCGCCTTGCGCTGGGCGGCGTGGCGCTCGGCCGGGGTCGGCGCACGCGCCGTCGGTGCTTCGACCTGCAGTTCGTCGTGGGGCTGTGCCGAATCCATCGACGCGGCCGGCAGCCAGGCCGCGGCGGCGAGCGCTTCAGCCGCCGGCCCGGCCGCCTGCGCGAAAGCGGTCTGCGTGACGATGGCGAGGGCCAATGCGGACACGGACACGAAGGGCTTGTTCGTCATGTCGGGCTCCGGTGCGAGAGGACACGGACACGCTAATTCGGCGCTCGGCGTTGATCAGCCGGGTTGTTGGACGTAGATTGATTCCAGAACGGCATCAATCTGACCCGACTTGGACGAACTGCCTTACCTCGTGACCTTCGCGCAGGTCGTGCACGCCGGCAGCTTCGCCGGCGGCGCGCAGCGTCTGGGCATTGCGCCTTCAGTGGCGAGCAAGCACGTCGCCAAGCTCGAACGCCGGCTCGGCGCACGGCTGCTGCAACGCTCGACCCGCAAGCTGTCGCTGACCGAAGCCGGCGCGGCCTACTACGCGCACTGCGCGCGCATCGTCGAGGAGCTGGAGCAGTCGCGCGAAGCCGTCGCACGCCTGCAGGCGGAACCGGGCGGCAAGCTGCGCGTCAGCGCGCTCCATTCCTTCGTCGGCGCGATCGTCGCGCCGCTGCTGCCCGAGTTCCTGCGCCGCTATCCCAGGGTCGATCTCGAAATCGTCACCAGCGACCGCCCGATCGACCTCGCCGAGGAAGGCTTCGACCTGGCGCTGCGCATCACCGGCGCGCCGTCGCCGCAGCTGGTCGCGCGACCGCTGGCGCCGCTGCGTTTCGTCGTCTGCGCGACGCCGGCCTATTTCCGCCTGCACGGCACGCCGCAGACGCCCGACGAACTCGCCGCCCACGCGACGCTGGGCTATCCGCACCACCTGACCGACGGCGTGTGGCGCCTGGTGCGCGACGGCGCGCAGATCGAGGTGCCGATCCGCCCGCGTTTCGCCGTCAACAACATCGACGCGCTGCGCACGCTCGCGCTGGCCGGCTGCGGCCTGGCGCTGCTGCCGACCTACGCGATCGGCGACGACCTGCGCAGCGGCCGTCTCGCCATCGCGCTGGGCGGCCATACCGCGTTCAACCAGCCGACGCTGTACGCGGTCTATCTGCCCAACCGCTACGGCTCGCCCAAGCTGCGCGCGTTCGTCGGCTTCCTCGCCGAGAAGATCGGCGACCCGCCGTTCTGGGAACGCGGCCTGCCGCAGGGATGAATGCCGCCGTGCGCGACCGCATCACGCCCGCGTACCGCCTCTACGTGCTCGTGCTGCTCGGCACCTACGCGGTGCTCTGGCTGTGGCTGGCGGTCGCGCCGCTGGACCGCCGGGACTGGGCGCTGGAGAACATGCTGGTCGCCGCCTTCGGCTTCGGGCTGTGGGCCAGTCACCGCGCCTTCGTGTTCTCGCGCGTCTCGTACACGCTGATCTTCGTGTTCCTGTGTCTGCACGCGGTCGGCGCACACTACACCTACGCGCAGGTGCCCTACGAGGCCGCGTGGCGCGCACTCACCGGCGACAGTTTCAACGCGCTGGTCGGCTGGCAGCGCAACAACTACGACCGCGTCGTGCACTTCAGCTACGGCCTGCTGCTGGCCTATCCGATCCGCGAGATCTTCCTGCGCGTCGCCGACGTGCGCGGCTTCTGGGGCTACTTCCTGCCGCTCGACTTCACGCTGTCGACGTCGGCGCTGTTCGAGCTGATCGAATGGGGTGCGGCATCGGTGGTCGGCGGCGACCTCGGCGCGGCCTATCTGGGCACGCAGGGCGACATCTGGGACGCGCAGAAGGACATGGCGCTCGCCGCCACCGGCGCGCTCACCGCGATGCTGATCACCGCGGTGGTCAACGGCTTCCTGCAGCGCGACTTCGCGCGCGAGTGGTCGAACAGCCTCAAGGTCAAGGATGCCCGTCCTTACGGCGAGAACGAGATCGCGCGCATGCTGGACGACACGGCGGGTCAGGCGCCCGGCAGCGCATAACTGCCGGTGACGTGCGCGACCATGCGCTGCGGGTCGGCGCTGGTGAACAGCTCGACGCTCATCACCACCAGCTTGCGGCCGAGCTTGAGCAGGCGCGCTTCGCCGATGACGTCGCCTGGCAGCGCCTTGTTCAGGAAGGCCAGATTCATGTTCGCCGTGACCGCCATCAGCGCCGGGCCCAGGTGCGACAGCACCAGCGCGTACATCGCCGAATCGGCGGCGGTGAACAAGGCCGGACCCGAAATCACGTTGCCGGGCCGCAGCATGCTGTCGCGGAACGGCAGGCGGATGCGCGCATAGCCCTGGCGCACGTCCTCGACGACCAGACCGCCCTTGTCGGCGACACGCACGCCGCCGCGGATCAGCGCCTGCGTGCCGGCCGCATCGAATTTCAGTTCCATAGTCCCCTCAAGCCATCGAACGCGAGCTTCACGGAAAGCACGATCAGGATCCACTTGAACAGCTGCGCGAACTGCGCCTCGCTGACGAGTCCGTTGAGACGCTTGCCCAGCGCGGTGCCGGCGATCACCGCGGCACACATCAGGCCCAGCAGCAATGGCCGCGTCAGCGCGGAGAAGCCGACGAAACCATAGGCGAGCACGCGCAGCGCATGGCCCAGGGTCTGCGTCAGCGCCAGCGTGCCGATCGTCGTCTCCTTGCGCCACTCCGGGCGGAAGAACAGGCGGCCGACGAACAGGCCGGTCGCGCCGACGAACATGCCCAGACTGCCGTTGAGGAAGCCGGCGATGGCGAATGCCGGCCGCGGCGGCAGCGGCGACTGCTCGGCGCGGCCCGGTGCCAGCGACGCGAGAATCAGCCCGGCCAGCAGCAGGCGCACCAGATCGGCGTTGACGTGTTCGACGAAGGGCGCGACGAGGAAGGTCGCCGGCACGGCGACGAGCAGGAACCAGCCGGTGGCGCGCCATTCGACGTGGTGCAGGTAGGCGACCGTGCGCGCGCTGTTGGACACGAACTGCACCGCGGCGAACAGCGGCACCGCCTCGGCCGGACTCAGGCCCAGCGCATAGAACACGCCGATCAGGATGGTGCCGCCGCCGAGTCCGGCGACGCCGGACAGCGTCGCGGTGAGAAAGGCGACGAACAGGATCGCCGCGTCGAGCGGCGTCATCGGGCGCGCATGTCGGCGGGCTGCTCGCGCAGGTCGTTGGGCTTGCGGCGCAGGATGCGCTGCCACTCCAGGTAGCTGCGCAGCTCGGCGGCGCTGATCCGCCCGTTGCGGTCGGTGTCGATGGCATCGACATCCGCGACGAACTCCGGCAGACCGGCGGCGAGCTCGTCGCGGTCGAGCGCGCCGTCGCCGTCGCGGTCGGCGGCGTCGAAGCGGTCACGCAGCGGCGCCAGCGCATCGCGACGCGCATCGCGCTCGGGGGGCGTCGCCGCGCAGGCGGCGAGCAGGACGAGGGCAGCCAGCGCGGCCCAGAAGTGCGGGTTGCGGGTCATGAGACGAGTGTGGTGGCGAGGAACAGCATCAGCCCCATGCCGAGCACGTCCGTCGCGGTGGTCAGGAAGATGCTGCTGGCGGTCGCCGGGTCGGCGCCGAGGCGGCGCAGTGTCAGCGGCACGAGCACGCCGAACACGCCGCTGCCGACGCAGGCGCCGGTCATCGCCAGCAGGATGGTCAGCGCCAGCATCGGCGCGTCGGCCGCGCCGGTCCGTGCCGCGTAGATCCACATCGCCGCCGCGGCGACGACACCGACCACCAGGCCGTTGAGCGCGCCGAGCAGCGCTTCCTTGCGCAGCAGCGGCCCGACCGGACGGCCATCGAGATCGCCCAGGGTCAGGCCGCGCAGCGTGATCGCCAGCGCCTGGCAGCCGGTGTTGCCGCTCTGCCCGGCGAGCACCGGCAGGAATGCGGCGAGCGCGACCACGCGCGCGATGGTGTCCTCGAAGCTGCCGACGACGAAGGCGGCGAGGAATGCGGTGAGCAGGTTCACCTGCAGCCATGGGTGGCGCATGCGGAACGCCTGCCAGAAGCCGGTGTGGACGCGCTCGTCCTTGTCCACGCCGACCATCTGGCCGGTCTGCGCGGAGATTTCCACCGCCTGCCGTTCGAGCAGCTTCCAGCCGCGCACGATGCCGGCGAGCCGGCCATCTGCGTCGATCACCGGATACACCGGATACTGGCGATACACCGCGGCGCGCACGGCGTCGCCAATCGGCAGTTCGCGTTCGAGCGTGAACGGCGCGCGCAGCATCACATCGGCGAGCGGCTGGTCGGGCGTGGCCAGCAGCAGGTCGCGGATCACGACCAGACCGGTCAGCCGGTCGTCGGCGTCGGTGGTGTAGAGGTAGGTGATCTGCCGCGCGTCGTCCGCCGCGCGCAGGTACTCGATCGCGTCCTGCACGGTCGCCTGTTCCGGCAGCACACCGCGCGCCGGTTCCATCAGATCGGCGACGCTACCGGGAATCGCGATCTCCGGCATGGCGAAATCCTGCGGGCGCAGTGCCGGCGGCAGATGATCGACGATCGTGTGCGCCATGCCATGCGGCAGCTGGTCGAGCACCTGCGCGACGACGGCCGGCGGCTCGTGGGACAGCAGCGTCGCGGCATCCATCGGCACCCGCACGCTGGCCGCGCGGACCAGTTCCTTCACGTGCTGCGACTCGTCCATACCCGCCTCCCGGTGGTTCACGGTCATTATGCGGTGCCGCGGTCCGCGACCGCGGACCGGCGCGGTTGACACCACCGCAGAAAGATTCATACTGGTCGGTATGTTGATGGACCGCCGATGAAGACCGCCGCCAGACGCCAGCCGGACCGCACGCGCCAGACCCTGCTCGAATGCGCGTTCGAGGAGATGCACCGCTCGGGTTTCCGTGCGGCCAGCCTCGACGCGATTCTCGAATCGAGCGGCGTGACCAAGGGCGCGCTCTACCACCATTTCGGCAGCAAGACCCAGCTCGGCTACGCCGTCGTCGAGGAAGTCGTGCGGCCGTGGATCGAAGCGGCCTGGCGGCCGGTGCTGGATGCCGACAACTGCATCGACGCCGCCGTCGCCGTGTGCCGCGAGCTGACGCGCACGCGCTCGGCGCACGCGATCGAGTACGGCTGCCCGTTCAACAACCTGATCAACGAGATGTCGCCGATCGACGAGGGCTTCCGCAAGCGCCTGCAGTCGATCCTCGACGAGTGGCGGGCCGGCATCGTCGAGGCCATGCGCAGGGGACAGGCGCGTGGTGTCGTGCGCGCCGACGTCGCGCCCGAGGACGCCGCGGCCTTCATCATCTCGTCCATCGAGGGCGGTGTCGGCCTGGCCAAGTCGAAACGCTCGCGCGAGTTCCTCGAATCGAGCATGCGCGGGCTGGTGGACTACCTCGAATCCCTCCGTGCGCGGAGCGGTGCGCATCCGGCGCAAGCCGCGGCCGTCCCGGCTGCGAGTTCCAAGACCAGCAAGGGGTAAGCCATGAATCGCTTCGATCAATGGATCGTCCGCTACGCGCGCTGGCTGATGCGCAACCGCTGGTGGGCGTTGCTGCTGGCGCTGCTCAGCGTCATCGCTGTCGGCGCGGGCGCGCGCCTGCTCAGCTTCTCCACGGACTACCGCGTCTATTTCGGCCCGCACAACCCGCAGCTGCTCGCCTTCGACGAGATCCAGAACGTCTACAGCAAGAACGACAACATCCTGCTGATGTTCGAGCCGCGCGAGGGCGACGTCTTCCAGCCGCGCGTGCTCGAAGCGGTGCGCGAGATGACCGCCGAGGCGTGGAAGCTGCCGTATGCGCTGCGCGTCGATTCGATCACCAACTACCAGCACACCGAGGCCGCCGGTGACGACCTGCAGGTCGCCGCGCTGCTCGCCGATGACGACGCGCTGACGCCGGAGCGCATCGCCAAAATCCGCGACGTGACGCTGCACGAACCGATGCTGCTGCGCCGGCTGATCGCGCCGGATGGCGCGGTCACAGCCATCAACATCACCTTCCAGTTCCCGCCGTTCGCCGAGCAGACGCAGAAGGAGCTGCCGGCCGCCGTCGCCGCGACGCGCGCGCTGCGCGACCGCATCCTCGCCGAGCACCCGGAGATCGCACGCATCCCGATCACCGGCTCCAACATGATGTCCAACGCCTTCACCGAGGCGGCCGCCGCGGACATGAAGACGCTGGTGCCGGCGATGTACGCGATGATCGTGCTGATCACCTGGCTGATGCTGCGCTCTGGCCTCGCGACGCTGGCGACGACCGTGGTCATCGTCGTGTCGGCCGTCACCGCGATGGGCATGGCCGGCTACCTCGGCATCCACCTGACACCGCCGTCGGCGGCCAGCCCGCAGATCATCACGACGCTGGCGGTCGCCGACTCGATCCACCTGTGCCTGACCGCGTTCGCGCTGATGCGCGCCGGCACGCCCAAGATCGACGCGCTGGTGGAATCGTTGCGCGTCAACTTCGCGCCGGTGTTCCTGACGTCGGCGACCACCGCGATCGGCTTCCTGTCGGTGAACTTCACCGATTCGCCGCCGCTCAAGGATCTCGCCAACATCACGTCGATGGGCGTGATGCTGGCCTGGTTCTACTCGATCTTCCTGCTGCCGGCGCTGCTCGCGGTGCTGCCGCTGCGCATCCCCGTCGCCAAGGATGGCGAATCCTCCGGCCTGACGCGGATCATGGACCGCATCGGTGGCTTCGTCGTGCGCCGGCGCCGGCCGGTGTTCTGGAGCACGCTGGCGGTGTCGGTGGCGTTGACCGTGGTCTCGTTCCGCAACGAGGGCAACGACCTGTTCGCGCACTTCTTCGGGCCGAGCATCACCTTCCGCGCCGACACCGACCGCATCGTTGAGAAGCTCACCGGCCTGTACTCGATGGAGTTCTCGCTGCGCTGCGGCGAGCCGGACTGTGTGTCGCACCCGGACTACCTGCGCACGCTCGACGACTTCACGCAGTGGTGGAAGCAGAATCCGAAAGTGCTCTACGTCGGCACCGTCTCCGACATCTTCAAGAAGCTCAACAAGAGCATGAACGGCGACGACCCGGCGCACTACGCGCTGCCGGACGACCGCGAGCTGTCGGCCCAGTACCTGCTGCTCTACGAGATGTCGCTGCCGTTCGGCCTGGACCTGAACAACACGATCAACATCGACAAGTCCTCGTCCCGCTTCATCGTCGTCTTCGAGCATCTGAAGTCCAAGGAGACGCGCGCGATCGAGGAGCAGGCGCGGCAGTGGCTGCACGAGCACGCGCCGCAGATGGAGACGCATGGCGTGTCGCCGGCCGTGATGTTCGCGCACATCTCCAAGCGCAACCTGCAGTCGAACTTCATCTCGCTGCCGATCTCGCTGGCGGCGATCTCGCTGCTGCTGCTGCCAGCGCTGCGCTCGGTGCGCATCGGCGCCGCGTCGCTGCTGCCCAACCTGCTGCCGCTGGGCGGCGCGTTCGGCATCTGGGCGCTGGTCAGCGGCGAGATCAACTTCACGATGGCGATCGTGCTGAACATGACCGCCGGCATCATCGTCGATGACACGATCCACTTCCTCAGCAAGTACCTGCGCGCGCGGCGCGAGCTGGGTTATACGCCGGAGGCGGCGGTGCGCCACAGCTTCCACACCGTCGGCTCGGCGCTGGTCGTCACCACGTTGATTCTCGGTGCCGGCTTCCTGATCCTGTCGCAGTCGGCGTTCCTGCCGAACAGCGGCATGGCCCGGCTGACCAGCATCGGCATCGTCTTCGCGCTGGCGCTGGACCTGCTGCTGCTGCCGACGCTGCTGCTGGCGATCGACCGTCCCCGCAAGATTCCGTCCACCGTTCCGTCCGTCGAGGAGAATCCCCATGAAGCTTTGGCCACGAAGTGAGGCACGCGTCGCCGCGAGCCTGATCGTCGCGCTGTGCGCGACGCTGGTCGCCGCGCCGAGCCGCGCCGAAACGCCCGAGGAAAAGGGCCTCGCCATCGCCAAGGAGGCCGAACGGCGCAACGACGGTTTCGGCGACACGTCGGCGACGATGCAGATGATCCTGCGCAACCGTCAGGGCGAGGAATCCAAGCGCGAGATCCGCTCGCAGGTGCTCGAAGTCGCCGGCGACGGCGACAAGTCGCTGATCATCTTCGACCAGCCCAAGGACGTCGAAGGCACCGCGCTGCTGACCTATTCGCACAAGACGGCCGATGACGACCGCTGGCTGTACCTGCCGGCGCTCAAGCGCGTCAAGCGCATCGCCGGCAACAACAAGGCCGGCCCGTTCATGGGCAGCGAGTTCGCCTTCGAGGACCTCGGCTCGCAGGAAGTCGAGAAGTACACGTACAAGTACCTGCGCGACGAGACGCTCGACGGCCAGGACTGCTTCGTCACCGAGCGTTATCCGGTGGACAAGGACTCCGGCTACACGCGCCAGGTGATCTGGATGGACAAGGCCGAGTACCGGCCGCTGAAGATCGAGTTCTATGATCGCAAGCAGTCGCTGCTCAAGACGCTGGAGTTCAAGGAATACCAGAAGTATCTGGACAAGTACTGGCGCCCCAGCCGCCTCGACATGGTCAACCACCAGACCGGCAAATCGACCACGCTTCTGTTCAAGAACTACAAGTTCCGCAACGGCTACACCGACCGTGACTTCGACCAGAACAGCCTGAAGGCGGCGCGGTGAGTGCAGTGCTCAGACGCGCCGGCGCGCTGCTCGCGCTGCTGCCGTTCGCGGCGCTGGCCGAAGACGCCGACCTGAAGCTGTCGCTGGAACTGTCCGCGGAGACCCGCACGTTCCTGCAGCCGGCCGCCTACGCAAACCAGGCCGACGACACCGTCGGCCTGTCGGTGTCGGTGCTGCCGGAGCTGTACTACGCCTGGAGCCGCGACGGCAGCATCACGTTCCAGCCGTTCGCGCGCTGGGACTCGATCGACGACGAGCGCACGCATGCCGATGTCCGCGAGCTGTTCCTGCAGCAGCGCGCCGGCGCCTTCGACCTGCGTGCCGGCGTCGGCCGCGTGTTCTGGGGCGTGACCGAATCGGTGCACCTGGTGGACATCGTCAACCAGACCGACCTCGTCGAGAACCCGGACGGCGAGGACAAGCTCGGCCAGCCCATGCTCAGCCTCGCGTGGACCTCGCCGGCGCTCGGCACCTTCACCGGCTTCGTGCTGCCGTACTTCCGCGAGCGCACGCTGCCCGGCGCCGATGCGCGCCTGCGCGCGCCGTTGCCCTACGCGATCGGCGACGCCGTGTACGAGTCGCGCCGCGAGGAACGCCACATCGACTACGCGCTGCGCTGGAATGTTTCGGCCGGGCCGCTGGACCTGGGGCTGTCGCATTTCTCCGGCACCGCGCGCGCGCCGCGCTTCATGCCTGGCCTGACGCCGTCCGGCCCCGTGCTGGTCCCCGTCTATGACCTGATCGAGCAGACCGGGCTCGACGCCAATCTCGTCGTCGAGGGCGGCTGGATCTGGAAGCTGGAGGCGATCCATCAGCAGAACCGCGTCGAGGACTACAGCGCGGCGGCCGGCGGGTTCGAGTACACCTTCAGCGGCGTGTTCGACAGCGCCTGGGACATCGGCGCGCTGACCGAGTACCTCTGGGACAGCCGCGGCGACGATGCGCCGACACCGTTCCAGAACGACGTCTTCGTCGGCACGCGCATCGCCGCCAACGACACCGCCAGCACCGAGATCCTCGCCGGCGCGATCATCGACACGCAGCGCGGCGGCATCTTCGGCAACGTCGAGGCCAGCCGCCGCATCGGCGCGGCGGGCAAGCTCGTGCTGGAGCTGCGCCTGTTCATGGACGCGGATGCGCGCGACCCGCTGTACTTCCTGCGCCGCGACGATTACCTGCAGATCGAATACATCCGCTACTTCTGACGCATCCGAAAGGAACGGGCGCGCGGCCGGCCTGCGCGCCCGGCCCTGCTAGGTCGCTCCCGGTTCTGGACGGACGAGGGCATGGAGCGTCTGCACCGAACGCTTCGGCCGGATCCCGGGCGGCAGATGGGGCGCGACGTTCTTGGCGAAGAACTGGTCCGCATCCGCCTTCGATTCCCACAGTTCGATGACGCGCCAGCCATCCTCGACGGGATGTGCCGCATGCAGGATGAATCCCTTCGCCTGCCGGATGACCGGCCCGAGCACCGCCAGCATGCCGTCGTAGCCCTGCTGGGTCTGCCCTTTGACCTCCGCCGTGATCATGACTGCCATATCGACCTCCTTCGAGCGGACATGACCGAACCGCTCGAAAATACCGCGAAAGCGCGAAGCCTTCACGTCCGGCCGGCGGGGGGCTTGCGGCGGAGCGCCCCTCCGCCGCGCCGAGGGAGAAGAGCGGTCGGCCCGCTCCTGCACGCGGGAGCGGACGGAGCAGCTCAGAGCGTCTTGAGGTACTCGATGATCGCCTTGCGCTCGGCGTCGGTGAGCACGTCGCTGAACCTGTGGCCACCGTTGCCGTTGCCGAGGATGCGCGTGTCATAGACCAGCCGCTTGTCGATGGCGTCGGGGGCCGGGTCGGAGATGGTGAACAGCCCGGTCCACGCCAGTGACTGGTTCAGGTAGTTCTGCATCATCTGCGTCAAGGACGGACCCTGGTCGCTGACCGGGCTGCAGTTCATCTGCTGCGTGCCGGGGATGTCGGTGCAGTCGAGCGCGTCGGCCTTCCAGCCGAGCGCGTCGAAGTCGTAGGCGACCGACAGGCGCTGGTCGAAGCCGGTGACCGGGCCTGCGGTCTGCAGCTTGCGCCGCCAGATCGGCACGCGCTTGCTCGAATCGAGCACGGCTTCGACGGTCGGCACCGAGCCGTTGTGGAAGTACGGCGCGGTGGCCCACACGCCGTACAGCGGCGGCGCCTGATAACCGATCACGTCCTTCTCCCAGCCGCACACGCCCTGCGGCCGCAGGGCGGCCGGGTACAGGTCGTCCGCGGCTTCGGTGAACGGATCCTTGTCCTCGGGTGCCACGTAGCCGGGCACGTTGTCCTGGTAACCCCAGAAGGTCGTGTCCCAGCGCGTGCGCAGCGTCGGCGTGAGCATGTCGGAGCGGGCGTGGTCGGTGTCGATCACGGCGAGCGGCGCGATGTGCGCGGCAACGCCTTCGAGCGCGGGGTTTTCCAGGTACGCGGGATCGTTGACGTAGCGCGGCGAGTAGGCGCCGTGGCAGCTGGCGCAGGAGCCGTTGCCGCCGAGCGGGCGCGGCGCGTTGGCGTTGCCGGGCGCGGCCCACAGGTCCTTGGTGTGGAACAGGATCGCGCCCTGCTCGGCGAGCGCGGTGTCGATCGCGCCGGGATAGGCCGGCGAGACCAGCGACAGGAAATAGGTCGCCAGATCCTGGTCGTACTGTTCGATGCGGTCGCGGTAGGGCTTGCCGTCGTAGGTCATCAGCTGGTCGAACTCGCCCGGGCCGGCGGCCATGATGATGCGCGTGCTGTCGTTGGAGACGCCCGCGTCGAAGAACTTGCGCGGTCGGGACCCGAAGTTCCACCACGGCGGCGTGTCCTGGGTGTGCGCCAGCGGATGCGCCTGGTCCTGCGGACCGCTGGTCTCGACGATGGTCTTGAGCGGATTGGGGTTGATGCCCAGCGAGTCGAGATCGAGCACGGTGACGAGGAACTCGAATGCGCCGACGGCATTGTTCTGGCCGCGCTGCTTGATGCCGATGTTGAACAGGCTGTTGATGTCCAGCGCCGGCAGCAGCGACGAAAACGGCGTCTGCGCGAACGGCGAGTTGTCCTGCGCGTTCATCGGCACGTCGAAGTTGTTGTTGCCCAGGCCCAGGCTGGCGAGGCCGATGCGGTTGCCGCCGGGGTCGTCGGCGGTGCCGATCTGGCCGCCGTGGCACTGGAAGCAGGCGGCGGTGCCGATCTGCCCGGTCCAGCGGCCGTTCGCATCCTTGAGCTGGCGCAGACCCAGCGGCAGTCGCCCGGAGCCGCCGTTGGTCGCGTTGGGGTCCTCGCCGGGCAGCGGATACGGGTTGTGGAACGGCGCCTCGTTGAGGCCGTAGCGCAGCGTGTAGAGCGCGTCGAAGTCCGCCGGACGCTCGGCCAGACCCCACTTCTTCCAGGTGTCGTTGTAGGCCGCCGCCGACATCGCCGCGGCCGGCAGTTCGTCGATCAGGAAGGCCAGGCCGCGGTCGCGGCGCGCACGGTATTCGCCGCAGGTCTTGGCCGCGCCTTCGGCTTCCGGCAGGTTGGCGTGGCAGTCCTCCCAGTACGCGTTGAAGTACACGGCCTTGCCGGCGTTGAAGCCGGGCCGCACCAGCGTGCGCGGATCGGCCGGCAGCACGGCGTCGTCGGGCCGGCCTTCGCAATAGCTGGCCCACAGGTGAAGCGCGTGCTTGCTGCCCAGCAGCGGCTGCTCCTGGCTCACCGGTCCGCCGCCGGCACCGTCGAGACAGCCCGCCGGATTCTCGAAGCAGCGCAGCAGCGTCTGCATGTCCTGGTACGCATCGCTGCCGGCCGGCCAGGGCTGGCCGCCGCTGTGCGGCGTCTCCGCGCCGGAGGCCATCCGGAGGATGCGCGAGGTCGGGTTGTTGCCGCCCAGGCGCTCCCAGGACGCGCGCAGGTTGGCGAGGTCCTGCGCCGCATTGCTCGACAGCATGAACTGGCGGCCGCCCTCGACATCGGCGATGCCGCCCGGCACGTGGCAGCTGCGGCAGAACGCCAGGCGCGGCTGCACGCGCTGCGCGAAGAATTCCTCGACGCTGCCGGTGGCGCCGCCGCCCGGCCCCGGCGCAGCGCCACCGCCGCCCTGCGTGCCGCTGTACTCGCCCGCACAGGCACTCAGGCCCAGCGTGCCCACAAGCAGAATCAGACGGAACCCGTGTTGCATGACGCTCTCCTCCAGCCACAGCCCGCGCGCCGCGGTGTCCTTGCCGGGCTGCGCAGGCGCAGCCGACCCCGCCCGATGTCGGGCGAGCGTGGCAACATTAACCCGAATAAAAGCTCGGAAATACTCGGAAACTCGGGAGTTCGTGGATGAGTGCCGTCGATCGGATTCAAGTCGCTGACTTGCAAGCAAAAAAACAGCCCCGGCAAGCCCGGGCCCGGGCCACGTTCGACGCCATCGTCGAGGCCGGGGCTCAGCTCCTGGCCGCTGAAGGCTACGCGGCGGTGACCACCAATCGCGTCGCCGAGCGCGCCGGCGTCAGCATCGGCTCGCTCTACGAATACTTTCCCAACAAGCAGTCGATCATCGCCAGCGCACTGGCGCGCGTGATGCGCGAGATCACCGCCGAGGTGTCGCACGGGCTGCGCGAGGCGCTGTCCCTCGACGGCCAGCCGCGCGCCGGCATCGACTCGTGGATGCGGGCGATGACCGCGGCGCTGGACCGGCGCGGCGCGCTGCTGCGCGTGGCGCTGCGCGAGGTCCCGTTCCTGTGGGACATCCCGGAAGTGCGCGGCCTGTCCGACACGCTGCAGCACATCGCCCAGGAAGGGCGGCGCAAGAGCCAGCGCGTCGTGCACTTCGACGATCCCGAGGCCAGCACCTATCTGCTGATGACGATGGTCTGGTCGGCGATCCTGCAGACCGTGCTGTACCGGCCGGCGCATCTGTCGCGCGAGCGGCTGACGCAGACGCTGGTGGAGATGGTGCTCAAACTGCTCTGAGCGCCACCGACCTGGATCAATGCGGCCGACCGGTTGCCATGGCAGGATCTTGCAGCCGACAGCCACGAGACCGGCGATGACCCTCAACAGCCTGCCCGCCGCGGAAGTATCGGGCGTGCTGACCAAGCTGCAGCAGGCGATCGACAGCCACCAGCTCTGGCACAGCGAACTCAACCGCACGCTGATCTGCGCCCTGCCGCCGCGCGCCGACGATCTGGCGGAGGACGCGCATTGCCGCTGCCGGTTCGGCCAGTGGTATGCGAGCGCCGACAGCGCGCGGCTGCACGCGCACCCGGCCTTCGTCGCACTGGGCGACGCGCACGCGCGCATGCACGCGCTCGCGCGCGAGCTGCTGCAGACCGCCGCCAGCGGGAGAGCCGTCTCGACGCAGGCTTTCGACAGCTTCGCCGCGGCCCTGCAGACGATGCGGCTGGAAGTCTCGTCGCTGAAGCAGGAACTGGTCGATGCCTTCCAGAATACGGACCCGCTGACCGGCGCCGTGAACCGCAACAGCCTGCTCGCGCGCCTGCGCGAACAGCACGCGGCGGCGCAGCGCGGCATCGAGACCTCGTGCGTGGCGATGGTCGATCTCGACCGCTTCAAGCGCGTCAACGACACCCATGGCCATGCCGCAGGCGATTGCGTGCTGGCGGCGGCGGCCCGCTGCCTGATGGAGAACGTGCGTCCGTACGACGTCGTCTATCGCTACGGCGGCGAGGAGTTCCTGATCGCGATGCGCCACGCCGGCGTGGCCGACGCGGCGGCCGTGCTGGAGCGCGTGCGCGCGCGGCTCGCGGCAACGGCGATCGACATCGGCGACAAGACCGTGCGCATCACCGCCTCGTTCGGCGTCGCCGCGCTCGATCCGGCCGTGAGCGTCGAAACGGCGATCGCGCGCGCCGACGAAGCGATGTACGCGGCCAAGTCCGCGGGCCGCAACACGGTACGCGCATGGCAGGCGCCGGCAACCTGAACTGACACGCCGCGTCCATTTCCGACATCTTTCGCACCACACGCAGCGCCGCGCCGCAGCGGCGACGGGTGGCGCATCCTGGCATTTCTCTTGCACACTTCCGCGCCGCGCGCGCCGATTGCGGTCCGCGCACGCGCAGGGGTCTTGGCCGTGCACGCATGGCCGGACGACACGCCGCACCCGTGTGCGGCCCACGAAAAGGGGAATGTTGGGGATGAAAGCATTTGTCATGAGCTGCGCCGTCGCGGCGCTCGCGGCGGGGATTTCGGCGCCGGCCGGCGCGGGACCACTCGGCGGTGGATCGCAGCCGACGCTGTCCGCCGCCGCGGCGCAGCCGATCGCCAACCAGTACATCGTCACGCTGGCGAAGCTGCCGCCGGAGTCGCCGCTCGCGGCCCTCGACGTCGGCGCACTCGCGCAGACGCTGGCCGTGCAGTTCGGCGGCCAGGTGATCCACGTCTATGAGCACGCGCTGCGCGGCTTCGCGATCCGCCTGCCGGACGCCGCCGCACCGCTGCTGGCGCTGCATCCGGCGGTCGCCGCGATCGAACGCGACCAGCTGATGCACGCGGTCGGCACCCAGTCCGGCGCGACCTGGGGCATCGACCGCATCGACCAGCGCGACCGGCCGCTCGACGGCAGTTACCGCTATCCCGATGCCGCCGGCCAGGGCGTGCACGTGTACGTGATCGACACCGGCATCAACCCGAACCACGTCGAGTTCACCGGCCGCGTTTCGACGAGCCGCAACTTCGTCGCCGGCACGCTCGGCAGCGCCGATCCGAATGCCTGGACCGACTGCAACGGTCACGGCACGCACGTCTCCGGCACCGCGGCCGGCACGAGCTACGGCGTCGCCAAGCAGGCGACGCTGCACGCCGTGCGCGTGCTCGATTGCCAGGGCAGCGGCTCCAATTCCGGCGTGATCGCCGGCGTGGACTGGGTGACGGCCAATCACGTCAAACCGGCGGTGGCGAACATGTCGCTGGGCGGCGGCGATTCGAGCGCGCTCGACACCGCGGTGAAGAATGCGATCGCCGCCGGCGTGACGATGGCGGTCGCGGCCGGCAACGACACCAAGGACGCCTGTGCCGGCTCGCCGAACAAGGTGCCGGAAGCGATCACCGTCGGCGCCTCGACCAACACTGACGCGGTGGCGTCGTACTCGAACCGCGGCACCTGCCTCGACCTGTTCGCACCGGGCTCGGACATCGTCTCGGCCAACTACAGCAACAACACCGGCAGCACGACGATGAGCGGCACGTCGATGGCGTCGCCGCACGTCGCCGGTGCCGCCGCACTGTACCTGGGCGCCAATCCGAACCTGACGCCGGCGCAGCTGCGTGACCGGATGGTCGCCGACAGCAGCGCGAACAAGCTGTCCGGCACCGGCGCCGGCGGCAACTTCCTCACCGGCACCTACGGCGCGTCGCCGAACCGGCTGCTGTACGTCGGCGACATCGCCGGTGGCGGCGGCACGCCGACCGACAACCCGCCGGTCGCCGCGTTCACCTACAGCTGCACGGACCTCGCCTGCAGCTTCGACGGCAGCGCATCGACCGATGATAAGGGCATCGCCGCGTACGGCTGGACTTTCGGCGACAGCACCGGCGGCAGCGGCGCGACGGTTGCGCACAGCTACGCCGCCGGCGGCATCTACACGGTGACGCTGACGGTCACCGACACCGTCGGCCAGACCGCGAGCAGCACGCAGACCGTGAGCGTGACCGCCCCGGGCGGCAGCGCGCCGTGCAGCAACTGCACCAAGTCCAGCGGCACGCTGGCCAGCGGCGGCACCGGCTACGTGCCGTCCAGCAACGGCTTCTCCAGCCCCGGCGGGACGTTCAAGGGCTGGCTGCGCGGACCGGCGACCGCGGACTTCGACCTGTACCTGGAGAAGTTGTCGAGCGGCCTGCTCGGTTCGAGCTGGTCGATCGTCGCGCGCGGCGAGACCACGAGCAGCAACGAGGACATCAGCTACTCCGGCACCAGCGGCACCTACCGCTGGCGCATCAAGGCCTACTCGGGCTCCGGCAGCTACGACCTCTACGTCAGCAATCCGTAAGCGCCCGCCCGTACCGCGCGATGGAGCATGCCCCCGCACGCAGCGGGGGCATTTTTCATCTGGGCTGCCGGCGCCACTCATCGACCGGCAGGCCGCCGACGCCCCAGTCCTCGAGAGCGACCTCATCGATGACGACGAAGGTCGTCGCCGGATTCTTGTCGAGCACGCGGACGAGCACGTCGGTGACGCCGCGGATCAGCTCCGCCTTCTGTTCGCGCGTCGCGCCCTCACGCGTGATCTTGATGTTCACGTATGGCATTGCGTTCCTCCGCTGGGGGCGGTGCGTTACTTGACCAGGCCCTCGGCCTTGAGCGCCTGCGCCACCATCGGGCGCGTGGCGACGCGCTCACGGAACGCGGTGAGCCTGGGCAGGTGCGACAGGTCGAGATCGACGAAGCGCGCCCAGCCGGACACGACGAACAGATAGGCGTCGGCGGCGGTGAAGGTCTCGCCGGTGAGGAAGGGCTTGTCGCCGAGCTGTTCCGCGACCCACGCGAACCTGCTCGCCAGGCTCTCGCGGAAGGCCTTCTTCGCGTGGCCGTCGAAGGCCGGGCTGAACAGCGGGCTGAACGACTTGTGCAGCTCGGAGGTGATGTAGTTCTGCCACTCCATCACACGGTAGCGCGCCATCGTGCCGGGCGCCGGCATCAGCTGGCGGTTCTCGGCGCGGTCGGCGAGGTACTGGCAGATGACCGGACCTTCGGTCAGACGGCTGCCGTCGTCGAGTTCGAGGACCGGCACCTGGCCCTTGGGATTGATCGCGTAATAGTCGCTGCCGTCGGCGAGCGTGTGCGTGGCGGTATCGACGCGCACCAGTTCGATCGGCGGACACCAGCGCGAACCGTCCGGCACGCTGCGCCTGAGCGTGCCGACCAGCTACGGCCACAAGCGCGTGCTGCCGCTGCTGCCGGCGTTCCGCGCGCGCTACCCCAGGGTCGAGATTGACGTGCACGTCAGCAACCGCAGCGTCGATTTCGCCGCCGAGGGCTTCGATGTGGCGATCCGCATCCTGCCGCCGAGCGATTCGAGCCTGGTCGTGCGCAAGCTCGAGGACGCGGCGTTCGTCGTCGTCGCCGCGCCCGGCTACCTGCGCCGCGCCGGCACGCCGCAGACCATCGCCGACCTGCAGCAGCACGAGTGCATCCAGTTCCTGCGCCCGGCCAGCGGCCGGCCGCTGCCCTGGTATCTGCACGAGGATGGACGCGAGCAGGAGATCGTGACCGCCGGCAGCTACTGCGTGTCCGACGACGTGACCGGCTGCATCACCCTGCTGCGCCACGGCGCCGGCCTGCTGCAGACGCTGCGCTTCATGGTCGAGGACGAGCTGCGCGACGGCACGCTGGTCAAGGTGATGTCGCACTGCGCCGGTTCGGCGCGGCCCGTGTCCCTGCTCTATCCGCACCGCCGCGCGCTGCCGCTGCGCGTGCGCGTGTTCATCGATTTCATCGTCGAGAAATCCACGGCATGGCGTCGGGCCAAGCTGTAGGAGCGGCCCATGGCCGCGATGCGGCGACCACAGCGCACGAAAGAATCGCGTCCATGGGCCGCTCCTACAAAAGACGGCGGTTAGCGCTTGATCTTGTACCCGGTGCGGAAGATCCAGGTGATCGCGCCCAGGCACAGCGCGAGGAACAGCGCGATCGCCGCGAGGCTGACGCCGACGGCCACGTCGGCGACGCCGTAGAAGCTCCAGCGGAAGCCGCTGATCAGATAGACGACCGGATTGAGCAGCGCGATCTTCTGCCAGACCGGCGGCAGCATCGCGATCGAGTAGAAGCTGCCGCCGAGGAAGGCCAGCGGGGTGACGATCATCAGCGGGATCACCTGCAGCTTCTCCCAGCTGTCGGCCCAGACGCCGATGATGAAGCCGAACAGGCTGAACGTGATGGCCGTGAGCACCAAAAACGCGAGCATCCACAGCGGATGGGCGATCTCGTAGGGCACGAACAGGCGTGCGGTCGCCAGGATCAGCACGCCGAGCAGGATCGACTTGGTCGCTGCCGCGCCGACGTAGCCGACGACGATCTCCACCGCCGACACCGGCGCCGACAGCACCTCGTAGATCGTGCCCGACCACTTCGGCATGTAGATGCCGAATGACGCGTTGGAGATGCTCTCCGACAGCAGCGACAGCATCACCAGTCCCGGGATGATGAACGCGCCGTAGGACACGCCCTCGATGTCGCCCATGCGCGAACCGATCGCCGCGCCGAAGACGACGAAGTACAACGAGGTCGAGATCACCGGCGAGGCGACGCTCTGCGTCAGCGTGCGGAACCAGCGCGCCATCTCGAAGTGGTAGATCGCGCGGATCGCGTACACGTTCAGGCTCATGCTCATGCGCGGGATCTCAGCAGGTTGACGAAGATCTCTTCGAGCGAGCTCTCGCTGGACTGCAGCGACTTGAAGTCGATGCCGTGCTCGGTCAGCCGGCGCAGCAGCGCGGCGATGCCGGTCTGCTCGGTCTGCGTGTCGAAGGTATAGACCAGCTCCAGGCCGTCGGTGGACAGCTCCAGCGGGTGCGCGCGCAGTGCGTCGGGAATCGCCGCGAGCGGCTGCTGCAGCTGCAGCGTGAGCTGCTTCTTGCCGAGCTTGCGCATCAGCGTGACCTTGTCCTCGACGACGATCAGCGCGCCCTTGTGGATCACGCCGATGCGGTCGGCCATCTCTTCGGCCTCCTCGATGTAGTGCGTCGTCAGGATGATCGTCACGCCGGACTCGCGCAGGCGCCGCACCATCGCCCACATGTCACGGCGCAGCTCGACATCGACACCGGCGGTCGGCTCGTCGAGGAACAGGACGGCGGGCTCGTGCGCCAGCGCCTTGGCGATCATCACGCGCCGCTTCATGCCGCCGGACAGCGTCATGATCTTGTCGCCGCGCTTGTCCCACAGCGACAGCTCGCGCAGCACTTTCTCGACGTAGGCGTCGTCGCGCGGCTTGCCGAACAGTCCGCGGCTGAAACTGACCGTCGCCCACACGCTCTCGAAGGCGTCGGTGAACAGCTCCTGCGGCACCAGGCCGATCGCCGAGCGCGCACCGCGGAAGTCGCGCAGGATGTCATGGCCATCGACCTGCACGCTGCCGCCGCTCGGGTTGACGATGCCGCAGACGATGTTGATCAGCGTGGTCTTGCCGGCACCGTTGGGCCCGAGCAGCGCGAAGATCTCGCCGCGGCGGATGTCGAGATCGATGCTCTTGAGCGCCTGGAACCCGGTTGCGTAGGTCTTGCTCAGGCCGCGGACCGAGATGATGGGCTGCACGATGCTTGCTCGAAGTGCGCTGGACGGGCTTGGATCGTACGGCAGGTCGTCGGGTTCCATCTGCACGGCGCGGCCACCGCCCGGGCCCGGGAAACGACCGCTGGGCGGCGCGCAGGGCGACGAGGACCGACACCTGCTATGATGCGCGCGCTGCAAACGTTTCAAGTACAAAGTTCTCGACCGTTTCCTTGCCCGCTCCCGCGCGGCGCACAGCGATACCCCGTTGACTTTCACCTGTGCGCTGCAGATGCGCCGGCCGTGTTGGCCTGCGTGTAATTCTCAAACTTATCAAGGAAATAGACACATGTCCGAGAAGCAAACCGGTACCGTCAAGTGGTTCAACGACGCCAAGGGCTTCGGCTTCATCACGCCGAGCAATGGCGGCGAAGACCTCTTCGCGCATTTCAAGGAAATCCAGGGCAGCGGCTTCAAGTCGCTCGCCGAAGGCCAGAAGGTGGAGTTCATCGCCGCCCGCGGCCCGAAGGGTATGCAGGCCACGCGCATCCAGGCGATCTGAGCGGCCCGGAATCGCACGAGGGGCCGCAGCGCAAGCTGCGGCCCTTTTTCATGGGCGCTCCGGCGGCTACGAGTCAGGCGCGGGAAACGTCAGGACGACGTCCAGACCACGACCGTCGGGGCCGTCGTCGAAACGCAGCGCCGCGCCGTGCAGCTCGGCGATGCGGCGCACGATGGACAGGCCGAGTCCGGTGCCCTCGACGTCGGCGCGTCCCAGGCGCTGGAAACGCTGGCCGAGCCGGTCGCGCAGACCCCGTTCGATGCCCGGACCCTGGTCGATGACGTGCAGCAGCACGCCAGCCGCGCTGCGTCCGATGCGCACGCGCACCGTGCTGTGATCCGGCGCATAACGGATCGCGTTGTCGAGCAGATTGCGCAGTAGCACGGCCAGCAGGTCGGCGTGGCCATCGACCGCGACGGTTTCGCCCTCCAGGACCAGATCGATACCGCGCCGCAGCGCCAGCGGCGCGAGATCGGCCGCGACGCCGGAGGCCAGCGCGTGCAGATCGGTGCGCGCGCGGTGCGCGCGCCAGTGCGCGGGTTCCAGGCGCGCCAGCGTCAGCAGCTGGTCGATCAGCCGCGCGGTGCGGTCGCAGGCCTGGATGACCTTGTCGAGCGCCGGCCGGCGCTCGGCGTCGCTGCCGGCGCGCTGCGCCACCTGCGCCTGCGCCTTGAGTGCGGCGATCGGCGTGCGCAGTTCGTGCGCGGCGTCGGCCGTGAACCGGCGCTCGGATTCGAAGGATTCCGCCAGCTGCGCGAACAGCTGATTGAGCCGCAACAGCAGCGGTTGCAGCTCGGCGCCGACGTCGGCAGGCACCGGCAGCGGCGCGAGCTGATCGGGCGCGCGGCGCCCCACTTCCTCGGACAGCAGCGCCAGCGGCCGCAGTCCGCGCCGCACGATCCACGCGATGAGCATGCCGAGCAGCGGCAGTCCCAGCAGCAGCGGCAACAGCAAACCGCGGCCGACGCTGCGTCCGATCGCCTTGCGCGCGCCGCTCTCTTCCGCGACCTGGATCAGCCACTCGTCCTGCTGCACGCTGAAGACCCGCCAGCGGCGCCCGTCGATCAGTTCGTCGGCGAAGCCGCGGTCGCGGCGCGAAAGACGCGTGTTGGGGGCGTTGAGCGAATGCAGGCGCAGCCGTTCGCCGTGCTCCCAGACCTGGAAGGCCACGCGCCGTCCGTACTTGTGCAGCAGCGGCAGATGCTCGGTATCGATCTCGTCGAGCTCGCCCGCCTGTGCGAGCAGCAGGGCGGCGGACTGCGCCAGATGCGCATCGAGCAACTCATCGACTTCGTGCAGTGCGTCGCGCCACGCCACGATGCCGCTGACGATCCAGACCGCCGCAGCTGCGGCGAGCAGGGACACGAGCAGACGGCTACGGATCGAACGCGGCATCGGCGTCAGGATCCGGCCGCGAGCATGTAGCCGACGCCGCGCACCGTGCGGATGATCTCGGGCGTGAGCTTGCGGCGCAGATGGTGGACGTGTACCTCGACGGCATTGCTCTCGACTTCGCCGCCCCAGGGATAGAGCTGGCTTTCGATCTGCTCGCGCGTCAGCACGCGGCCGGCATGGAGCATCAGCAGTTCGAGCAGCGCGAACTCGCGCGCGCCCAGCTCGACCGGCCGACCGCGGAAGCGCACCTCGCGCGTCGCCGGATCGAGCGTGAGGTCGCCGCAGGCCAGCGCCGGCTGCGCGCTGCCGGCCGAGCGGCGGATCAGCGCACGCAGGCGGGCGGCCAGCTCGTCGAGATCGACCGGCTTGACGACATAGTCGTCGGCGCCGGAATCGAGTCCGCGCACGCGATCGTCGATCGCATCGCGCGCGGTCAGGATCAGCACCGGCAGTTTCGACGCGCGGCCGCGCAGGCGCTGCAGCACGCTCAGTCCATCGACCTTCGGCAGGCCCAGATCGAGAACGAGCGCGGCGAACGCCTCGGTGTTCAGCGCCAGCAGCGCGGCCTGTCCGTCACGCACCCAGTCCGCCTCGAAGCCGCGCTGGCGGAGTCCGGCCTGCAGGCCATCGCCCAGCAGCGCGTCGTCCTCGACGATCAGCACACGCATGCGGGCCGCTCAGTCGTCATCGTCGTGATCCTGCTCCTGCATCGCCGACTGGGTGTCGGCCGTATCAATCGGCGCGCCGACCAGCGCCTCGCGCACACCAAAGGCATTTGCCCAGAACGCGAGCACCAGACCCGCCAGCGCGATGCCGAGGCCGGCGTGCGCACGCTGGATCCCCTGCGTCGCCTCGCCCGTCTTGTAGCCGGTGACCATGCTGCGCGGCAAGTTGATGCGGTGCAGGACGCTGCTGACGATCACACCGGCGATGTGCACGACGACGATGCCGAGCAGCAGATTGGCGACTACCTCGTGGACGTCCTCGAAGGCCTCGCCGCCGATCTCGTTGTAGAGCGCGTAGCCGCTCAGAGCGGTGCCCAGGCCGAGCAGCAGGATCGCGTAGATCGCCCAACTGCCCGCGGGATTGTGGCCGACGTGATGTTCGGGATTGCGCCCGAGCAGGCTGCGCAGGTAGGCGAGCACGCGCCGCGGGCCGAAGGCGAAGTCAGAGAAGCGCGCGTGACGCGTGCCGACCAGACCCCACAGCAGGCGGAACAGGATCAGCCCGCCAAAGGTGTAGCCCAGCGTGACGTGGACCAGCCGCCAGGCTTCGGACTCGGCGGTGACGTAGGCGCCGGCGAAGCTGATCGCCAGCAGCCAGTGGAAGACGCGTGTCGGGATGTCCCAGACCAGGATGCGGGTCGTGTTCATGTCGGTGGCTCCTGTGGATCGGTTCATCGGGGAATGCGGATCGCGTTCTCGTCGAAGGCGCCCTGCTCGGCGCCGCGATGACAGGCTGCGCAGTTGGCGGCGCTGCCGACCGTGGGCTTGTTCCAGGTCGCCGCACCGATCTCGTCGTGCTCGTGGCGGAACCAGCGCGTCTCGGTGATGCGCAGCGTCGGCGTGCCGCCCGCCGCGCGCGCGGCGTGGGTCTGCGCATAATCGAGCAGCTGCGCCGCGGTCGCCGGATCGAGCGTCGCATCGACGCCGAAGTGATCGTCCAGACTTGCAAACAGCGCGGCCCACGACGCCGCCGGCAGCAGCTGCGGCGGATAGGCGAGATGGCAGCTGCCGCACTCGGCCTTCCAGGCGTCGTTGGTGACGACGAGACGGCTCTCTTCCGCCGCTGCGAGGCCGGATGACAGCAGCAGCGCAGCCAGTGCCGCGGCGCGAAACCTCTGGATCGTGGTCATCGCAGTGCTCACTCGAGTGAAACGAGGTAACTGATCACGTCGCCCTTCTCCATCGCCGTGCATTCCCGCTTGAGCACGTCCTGGCAGTTGCGACGGAACCACTTCTCGACCTTGGCCGGGTCGCTGAGTCGTTCGGGATTCGCGGCCGGCGCCAGCGCGGCGATCGTCTTGCCGGTCGCGGCGTGGCGGCCCGGCTGCAAGGGGTTGCGCGTGTGGCAGGAGCTGCAGCTCCACGGCTGGCCGTGCGTGCGCTCGAAGAAGGCTTGCCCGCGCGGTGCGGAAAAGCCGGTGAAGGCGGGGTCGGCCTGTCGCGCCTGCACTTCGAGTGCCGGCAGCAGCTCGGCGCCGCCCGCGCCCGCCGCGGTCGCGGCGCTCGCCGCTACGAGCAGCGCGGTGGTCCGCAAGAGTCCTGTGGGCATGTCGTGCTCAGTCCGTCGGTGACGGCAGCGAATCTAGGCGGTGCGTCTTAAGTCGAGCTTATGGATCCGATGCCTGCGCGCAGGCTTAGACTCGCGGGGCTGCGGCATGGCAGCCACTCAAGGAGCGAGACATGGCGAACGATCCGTTTGCGCAGTTCAAGGCGATGCAGCGCGAGGGCTGGGCGCTGTTCTCGCCGCTGGCCACCTTCACGACGCCGCCGGCCGCGGCGCTGGTCGAGTTCGCCGGCGTGAGCGCGGGCCAGAACGTGCTGGACGTCGCCTGTGGCACCGGCGTCGTCGCCGTCACCGCCGCACGGCGCGGCGCGACGGTGAGCG
Source organism: Fontimonas sp. SYSU GA230001 (assembly GCF_040066175.1). Lineage (NCBI taxonomy): Bacteria > Pseudomonadati > Pseudomonadota > Gammaproteobacteria > Nevskiales > Nevskiaceae > Fontimonas > Fontimonas sp. SYSU GA230001. The sequence goes on along the minus strand of NZ_JBEAAM010000011.1, from coordinate 43,964 downwards.
GGCTCGACCTGTCACCGGTGCTGCTCGACGACGCGCACCGCAACGCCAGTGTGATCGGCGCGACGATTGACTTCCGCGAGGGGGACGTCGAGAACCTGCCCTACGCCGACGCCAGCTTCGATGTCGTGCTCAGCCAGTTCGGCCACATGTTCGCGCCGCGACCCGCCGTCGCCATCGCCGAGATGCTGCGGGTCCTGAAGCCCGGCGGGCGCATCGCGTTCTCGACCTGGCCGCCGGAGCTGATGCTCGGCCGGGTGTTCGCGCTGACCGGAAAGTACCTGCCGCCACCGACCGGCATCGCGCCGCCGCCGCAGTGGGGCGACCCCAATATCGTCCGCGAACGGCTCGGCGACGCCGTGCGCGACATTGAGTTCACGCGCGACGACATGGTCGTTCCGGCGCTCAGCCCGGCGCATTACCGTGTACAGATGGAGCTGACCGCAGGGCCGATCATCAAGCTGATCCAGACGCTCGAAGGCGAGCCACAGAAGCTCGCGCAGTTTCGCGCCGAGCTGGAAGCGATCGCCGCGCAATACTTCGCCCACAATCGCGTGCGCCAGTCTTTCCTGATCACGCGCGCGATCAAGCGCTGACGATCGTCCCGCCCAGCGACAGGTCGGCGCGCACGATCAGGTGCGGCAGACCCAGATCGGCAAGCCAGCGCGGCCCGTCGTCGGCGCCGAGCAGCATCGCGGTCGTGCACGCGGTGCCGGCGATCAGGCACTGATCGGCGAGCACGCTGACCGCCGCGAGACCCTGCACCGGCCAGCCGCAGCGCGGGTCGAGGATGTGGCAGTAGCGACGGCCGTCGTGCTCGAAACCGCGCTCGTAGTCGCCGCTCGACGCGATCGCGCCGTGTGAGAGCGGCACCGTCGCGATCGCACCGGCGCGGCGCGGGTGCTGCACGCCGACTTGCCAGGGCGAGCCGTCGGGGTGCGGGCCGAGCACGCGGATGTCGCCAGCGAAATCGACCAGGCCGTGACGCACGCCGCGCGCGAGCAGCAGCGCGGCGACGCGATCGACCGCGTATTCCTTGCCGAAGCCGCCGAAGTCCAGCTCCATCCCCGCCTTCGGCAGCAGGACGCGCGGCGGGTCCCAGCGCACCTGCGCCCAGCCGATCCGCGGCAGCAGCGCGTCGATCTCGTGCTGCGCCGGCACACGCCGCGACTTGAAATCCCAGGCGCGGCGCAGCACGCCGGAGGTGATGTCGAACAATCCGCCGCTCTGCGCGTGCGCGATCGCCGCGTAGTCGAGCAGCGCCGCGGTCTCGTCATCGACCTCGACGGGCAGGCCGCTGCCCGCCGCGGCATTGATGTGGGCGACGATGCTGTCGTCGCGATAGCGCGAGTACTTGGCCTCGATGCGCAAGGCCTCGGCCTCGGCCTTAGCGCAAACCGCCGCCGCGTCGCTCGCGTAGATCTGCACCGCGCACGGCCCGCCGAGCGCGCGGAAGCGGTGCGTGTATGGCGGCACGGCGGAGGTGTGGATCATGCGAGCGACGCCTGCACGCCGACCCGGCCCGACCCTAGCACGAAGATCCTCCGCGCACCGCCGCCTCGATCCTCGCGACGTCGATCTTGCGCATCTCCATCATCGCCGCGAATGCGCGGCGGGCGATTTCACCCCCAGCGTTGATCGCCTCGGTCAAGACCCGAGGGGTGATTTGCCACGACAGCCCCCATTTGTCCTTGCACCAGCCGCACTCGCTCTCCGACCCACCGTTCTCGACGATCGCGTTCCAGTAACGATCGGTTTCCTCCTGGTCGTCCGTGGCGATCTGAAACGAAAAAGCCTCGTTATGCTGAAAGACATTGCCGCCGTTGAGGCCGAGGCACGGCACGCCACAGACCGTAAACTCGACCGTCAGCACCTGGCCCGCCTTCCCGCCGGGGAAGTCGGATGGCGCCCGGCAGACCCGGCCGACGCTGCTGTCAGGAAACGTCCGCGCATAGAAGTGTGCGGCCGCCTCCGCATCGCGGTCGTACCACAGGCAAATCGTGTTCTTGTTCATCGTCGCGCTCCCATCTTGATCGAAGCATCAGCGTTCCCTTGACCCGGCGCAGCAGGCTCTGACGCGGCACTAATCTCGCCTGCGCAGCAACCGATCGACAAGTCGTCGAACGAAACCGCCGGAATTCGACAATGACAAGTCTGCACGGCAGCCCGTCACCGTCCCGCCATGCCCGCGTCATGCTTCCATCATGCAGCCGCCCTACCGTTGCGGCCGTATGCACAGCAGATGCGGATCATGCGAATCGCCTACGGCGTGATGGGCTACGGTCGCGGCCACGCGATGCGGACGATGTCGGTGCTGCCGGCGCTGATGGCCGAGCACGAAGTCACCGTGTTCGCCGGCGCGGACGCCTACGAGGTGCTCGCGCCGCGCTTCCCGACGGTGAAGATCCCGACCATCGGCTACCAGTACAACGACACCGGCCGGCATTCGTTCACGCGCACGGTCACGCGCAACTTCGAGCCGATGAGCGACCTGCTGTTCGGCGGCGCCGGCCAGGCGCAGGTCGAACGCGCGTTCCGCGAGCGCGGCATCCAGCTGGTGATCTCGGACTCGGAAGCCTGGACGCATCGCGTCGCGCAGAAGCTGGGCATTCCGCGCATCAGCTTCGACCACGTCGGCATCATCGCCTACTGCAAGCCGCACTTTCCCCCGGACCTGTGGCTGCTCGGCATGCGTGACGCCTGGGGCTACCGCACGCTGATGGGCGTCCCCGAGCGCATCCTCGTCTCCAGCTTCTACCCGGCCGAGCCGGCCTATCCACAGGTGCAGATCGTCGGCCCGATGCTGCGCGACGAGGTGCTGCGCGCGCAGCCGTCCGCGGGCGACTACCTGCTCGCCTACTTCAACAAGGGCGAGCACCAGTACCTGCCACACATCGACCGCGCGCTGCGCCTGCTCGACTGCAAGGTCGTCGTGTACGGCACGCAGCTGCGCGGCCTCGACGACAACCTCGACTTCCGCGCGCCCAGCGTCGATGGCTTCGTGCGCGATCTCGCCGGCTGCCGCGCGGTGCTGTCCACCGCCGGCAACCAGCTGATCGGCGAGGCGATCCACTTCGGCAAGCCGGTGCTGGCGCTGCCCGAGGATGCCTTCGAGCAGCGTCTCAACGGCTTCATGATCGAGCGCATGGGCGTGGGCATGCGCGCCGAACGGAAGTCGCTGACGCCCAGCGACATCGACCGCTTCCTCGGCAACCACGCCTGGTACACGTCGAACATGGCCGAGCACGCGCGCGACGGCCGCGCCGAGGCGGTCGAGGTCTTGCATCGCTACATCGGGGACTTGGTGCAGCGTCGCAAGCCTGCGCGCCGCGCCCCCGTCGCACGCCGGATCGTTACGCGCAGCGCGTAGGGGCGCCCCTTCACGCGTCGTTCCCGCGCGGGCGGGAATCCAGAAGCCCCGGAAGCGCACAAACACTGGATGCCCGCTTTCGCGGGCATGACGGGGACAGTGGAGGCCTTGTCTGAGATCGCCGCGTCAACGGCTGCGGAACAGCCGTTCACGGCGGTAGTCGCGGATCGCCTCGTCGTAGTCGGCGAGCCGGCGGAAGCGTTGCGGGTCGATCGACTGCGGCGGCACGTCGTGGAGCGCCGGCGGACGATCGACGTCCGAGGCGGTCTCGCCCTGCCAGGGCGCGAGATACAGGCCGACGGCGGCCTCGCGCTCGCCGACGATGGTCGTGCCTTCGGCATCCGCGGCGGGCGCCGTGCCGGCCACGGGCAACGCGGCGGCGAGCAGCGCCAGTGCAAGAACCTGGCGGGTCATGGCGTTGCCCCGCTGTGCGCGGTCTCGATGCCGTGCCGCGCTTCCAGTTCGCGGATCCAGGCTTCGACGATCAGATCGGGCCCGCCGGCCGCGCGGTAGCCGCGGTAGGCGGCGATCGCGTCCTGCGGCCGGCGCAGGTAGAGCTCGTAGAGGATGCCGAGGTTGAGCTGCGCATCGGCATAGCCGGGCTGCACGGCGAGTGCGCGCCGGTAGGCCTGCTCGGCACGCGCGTAGTCGCCGCTCTCGCGGTACAGCACGCCGAGCCAGTTGAGCGCCACCGCGTTGCCGGGATTGGCCTCGACGGCACTCGCGAAGGACCGCAGCGCGGCGTCGCGGTCGCGGGCCTGCGCGTGCAGTATCCCGAGGTTGGTCAGCGCACCGGACAGCGCCGGGAAATCCCGCGCGAGCGCGGCGAAGGCTTGCACCGCGTCCTCGGGCTGCTGCGCCTGCATCAGCGCCAGCGCCGCCTTGAAACGGCGGTCGGCATCGGCCGGGATCGCGGCCCGTGCGGCGGCCGCTGGCGGCGGCAGGGCGGGCGCGGCGGCACGCAGCGCTGCCGAGGAGCGCGGTGCCGGCGCGCCGACGCACGCAGCCAGCACGGACGCCAGCAGTAGCGCGGCCCCGGCGCGCACGCCGCGCAGGTCAGCCGGGGATGTCATAGCGGGTCTCCCGTCGTTCATGCTTGCCGTAGCGGGCCGGCGCCAGTTCGGTCAGCGCCGCGGCGCTGCGCTGCACCCATTCGTTCCACACGCCCTGCGCGATGCGGCCGAGGTTGGCCTCGTGGGCCCTGATCGCGCTTTCCTCGAAGGGATACGCCTGCTCTTCGAGCAGCAGCGCGTACTGTTCGCGTTCCAGTTCGCTGGCCAGCCGCGGACGCGGCACATCGAGCAACGCACAGCCCAGGTCCCGGTACAGCGTGGCGATCTCCCAGGTCGCGGCGCTCGTGGTCTCGGCAAAGCCGTAATCCGCGGCCGCGTCGAGCGCGGCCAGCGCAGCCTGCATCGCCGCCACGCGCCGCGGCAGGCTGCGCTCGAGCGGCAGCGCCAGCGCGATGTGAGCGGCGTTCTCCGCTTCGATGCGGCCCAGGCGCAGCTGTGCGCTCGCGGCCCGCGCCCGCGCCGCGTCGATGTTCAAGCTGCGCGCCACGGCGACGATCTCGCGCAGCCAGCGCTGCTCGCGGACCGGGTCGCCGGCAGTCAGCTCGGCCAGCCGCACGCGCGCGTCGAGCGCGGCGTCGGACGGCGCGGGATAGTCGCGCACGTACTGTTCGTAGGCCCGCTCCGCCTGCGCCCACAGCCGCGCGCGGTCATAGCGCTGCGCTGCGCGCCAGGCCGCGGCACGGCGCGCGTCCGCGTCCTCGCCGGGGCGCGAGGCGATGCGTGCATAGGTCGCCGCGGCAGCGGCGGGCTGGTCCTGCTCGTCGTAGGCGACGGCGAGCTTGCGGTCCACGGCGGCGATCAGGGCGTGGTCCGGGAAGCGCGCCCGGAACGCCTCCAGCACCGGCGTCGCCGCCGCCCAGTCGCGCAGACCGATCAGCGCGGCGGCGGCATCGTAGTCGGCGGCCGCGCGGATGGCGGACTGCGGCGCGACGGCGCCCACGCGCAGGAACTGCCGTGCCGCGCCCTGCGCGTCGCCGGCGGTGCGCAGCACCTCGCCCTGGCGGTAGATCGATGCGGCGAGCCGTTCGACGACCGGGGTCTGCGCGCCGGAACCGTCCGCCGGCATCAGCGCGAGCAGCGCGGCATAGGCCTGTTCGGCCGGTGCGTACTCGGCGCGCGCGTAGTGCGCATCGGCGAGCACCGACAGCGCGATGCGCCGATCCGCCGGCGCCGGCTGCGCGTCGAGCGCGCGCTGCGCGACCTCGATCGCGCGCGGCGCCTCACCGAGGTCGAGCAGATCCGCGGCGCTGGCGGCGAGCACCGCGCCGCGCTGCGGATGCCGCGGAAAGCGCTCGGCCAGGCGCAGGCCGGCGTCGATGCGCGCGCGCCGCGCCGGTTCCGTATCGCCGAGGCGGCGGTAGGCGAGCACGGCGGCGTGCGCGGCGTCTGCGTCCGGCGTGTTCTCGTCGTAGGCGACGGCCTCGAACTCACGCGCCGCGTCGGCGACGCGGCCGCCGTCGAGCAGGGCCTCCGCGTAGAGCAGATGCGTGGCCGCGCGCTGCGGATCGTCCGGATACAGCGCGAGCCGGCGCGCGTACCAGTGCGCGGCGCGCAGGTAGTCGCCGATGCTGCCTTCGGCGCCGCGCTGCGCGCGCGCATGGTGAAAGCGCGCGAGCGTGTCGAGGTGCATGCGCACCGTCTCGACGACGCCGGCATCCGGCGTGCGGCCGTTCCAGTAGGCTGCATCAGCGGCGTAGCGCTCGACGTAATCCTGCTGCGCCGCGCGCGCGAGGTCCGCGAAGCCGCCCGCGCGCCAGGCTTCGATGATGTGCGCCTGGAACGGCGGCGCCAGCGCGTGCCGTGGATGGCGCGCGATGAACGCGGCCCAGGTCTGGGCCGCATCGCTGTAGCGCTGACGCGCCATCATCTGCTCCGCCAGCGCCGCGTGCAGCAGCGCATCGAGGCGCTGCGGACTGTCCGGCTGCGCGAGCTGCTCGGCGATGGCGCCGCCGCCGCCGAGCGCCGCGAAGGACAGGCCGGCGATGCGCAGGCTCTCGCTGGCGATGTCGGCGCTTGCCGCGGGCACGCGGGCGAGCGCGGCAGCCGGATCGGCCAGCTCACCGCGCGGCAGCGCGCGATCGAGAATCGTCAGCAGCACCGGCAGCGCCTGCGCGTACTGGTGCTGCTGGAACAGCGCCCAGGCGTACTTGTACTGCGCGGGTTCGGCATAGCGGCTCGCGGCGCCGCGCTCGAGGACGGCACGGTATTCCTGTGCGGCGGCGGCGTAGTCGCGCTGCTGGAACAACAGCTCGGCGGCGCGGAAGCGCGCTTCGACGCTGCGCACCGAGTCCGCGTGACGCTCGCCGAGCATGCGCAGCGAAGCCGTGGCCTGCGCCTCGTCGCCCTGCAGCTGCTGCGCGCGCGCCAGCTGGTAGAGCACGCGGTCGCTCGCGGCGTAACCGGGATGGTCGGCGAGGATACGACGGTAATGCGCGATGGCGATCTCGACGTCGCCGTCCTCGCCGTCGCCCGCTTCGGCGCGCTGCAGGCGCAGGTCCGCGGCGCGGCGCAGCGCTTCGGCGTGCAGGCGCGGATCGCCGTCCAGATCGATCATCGCCTCGTACTGCCCGATGGCGACGCGCGGGTCGGCGGTGACGACCGTCGCGCCTTCGACGCGCAGCGTGCTCGGCGACGGCGCGAGCAGCTGGCGCATGATCCAGCTGCGACCGGCATCCTCCTGGCGCGCGATGTCGCCGACCGTGGTCGGTGGCGTGCGGGCCAGTGGATTCCTCGGGCCCATCGACTCGCAGCCGGACAGCACCAGGACCGGCACGAGCAGCAGACGTAGCGACTTCATGGCGCGGCTCCGGCCAGCTGCTGAGCGGCACGCGGTACAGGGTCGTGCAGTCGCGCAAGGGCGAAGCGCGCTTCCGCCAGGTAGCCACGCGTGATCTTCGCGCGCGCCTGCAAAGCGGCGCTCGCCGCTTCGACCACTCGCGCATCGGCCGCATCGAGCGCCGCCTTGACATGTCGGGCGACGAGTTCGACGCGCGTGCGCAGGTCCTGCGAATCCGCAACCGTCGCCAGTGCCTGCGCGTCCTGCGCGAGCAGGTCGCGCTGGAAGCGCAGCGGCCGGCGCGCTTCCAGCGCATCGACGACCGCCGCATCGCCAGCGAGGATGCGCACGTAGGCGGTGGCGTCGTCGTAGGGCAGGTCGGCGAGCCAGCGGCGCCAGCCGTCGGCAGTCTGCGCATCGACCAGCGCGAGCAGACGGCCGTCGCGTGCCTGCGCCAGCGCGTCGTCGAGCCGCGCGCCGGTCTGCTGCAGGCGTTCGATCGACCGCAGATAGTGGCGCTGCGCCTGTTCCTGCGCACCCAGGTGCTGCAGCGCGTAGGCGACGACGAGCATGCCTTCCTGGACGACTGGATCGAAGGGATCGCCGCCGCTGAGCTCGTTCCACGGCACCAGCGCCACACGCAGATCGCGCTCGCGCTCGCCGGCAGCGACCGCAGCGTTGTAGCGGAACGGCATGCGCCGCCGCAGCGCCGGCGTGTCGGCCGCGTCCAGCGGCCACGCCATGCCCGTCGCCGCCGCGCCGGCCGGATCGTCATCGCCGGTCGTGCGCGCTTGCGGCAGCAGCCGGGACCATCCCAGTGCCAGCAGCGCGGCATTGCCATACGGACCCGGGCTGCGCACGCGGCGCAAGGCTTCGGCCGCCTCGGCATTGCGGCGTTCACGCAACAGCTGATGACCGAGCGTGAGATTCGCGAGGTCGCGCACGCGCAGCGCGTCCGCGTCCGGTGCCTCGCCGCCGGCGATCTGTGTCAGCGCGGCGATGCCGGTATCGCGCCGTCCCTCGCGCAGCATCGTCACGGCCTCGTTGTAGCGCACGATCGCGGCGGCGCCCGACACGTCCGGCGACGGCAGGCCCGACGGCGCATCCGCGACCGCTGCGACCCAGGCCTCCCGGGCATCGATGGCGTAGCGCGCGGCCCGTCGCACCTGCGCGGCATCGGGCGGTTGCGACTGCGCGAGGTTGAGCAGCGCCCGGTCGCGCCAACCGCCCGTGTGCGCCAGCGTCAGCTGTAGCGACAGGGCTTGCGCGCCCATCTCGAACGCCTGGTCGAGACGCAGCTCGACGCGCGGCGTCAGCGGTCCTGCATCGGCACGACGGGCGATGAACTGTGCACGCAAGCGGTGCACTCCGGGTGCCAGCGCGCCGGCGTGCAGACGGTGCAGGCCGCCGCGCTGCAGGGCCGCCGACTCGAAGCTGCTGTACTCGTAGTCGAACGGCGGCTGCTCGTCGATCTGCACCTGCACACGTCGCAGCAGCAGCGGACCGGCCGCAGCACCGACGTAGATCTGTACATCTTCCGTCAACGTCAGCGCGGCGACCTCCTCGTGCAGCGCCCGCACCTCCGCGGACAGATCCGCGTACGCGACGCCGGGCACCGCCATTGCCAGGGCGACGGCGGCGGCGATCAGCAATCCATCGGTGCAGCGCATCTCCATCTCGGTGCGTTTGTCGCAAAAAAATCCACTCGCGCGCGGCCAGCGCGGGAGTGGACGTCTTCATCCGTGCGGAACCCTCGTTGGCTCCATCGAAGGAATCGCAACCATCGTGCCAGTGAGGGACGCCGCAGGACGCCTGCATGGCATGCGGCTTGCTGCCACTTGCCAGCGGACCAAAGCCGGTCTGCACGGATGAAGACGTCCACCCCGTTCGTTGTGGCGGCGGTGGACTTTTTGCCTGCGGTCCAGGAGCCAGAAAGATGAACGAACGACGTCACCCTTCGCGCGCCCTTGCGCTGACCCTGATGGCCATGACGGCGTGTGCGACGATGCACGCCGCGCCGGCCACGGCGGCAGCGCCCGATCACGCCGACGTGCGCATCGCCAACTACCAGTTCTCGCCGCAGACCGTGCACATCGCCGCCGGCGGCAGCGTGAGCTGGACCAATGGCGACAAGCGTGCACATGTCGTCCACTTCGACAACGGCGGCGACAGCCCGTCGATCGCACAGGGCGGCAGCTACCAGCGCCGCTTCGAGAAGCCCGGCGAATACCCCTATGTCTGCGCCATCCACGGCGCGTCGATGCAGGGCGTCGTCGTCGTCGAATAGCAGCGTTCCCCCGCGCCCTTCCGACGCACCTTTCGGTCGGCGGGGTCCGCGCGGCTCAGATCCACCAGCTCCAGGTCTGCGGGTCTGCGCTCAGGTGCAGCAGCGCCAATGCGGCGATGCCCAGCGACCAGCCGCCGAGCACCAGGCACGCGGCGCGCCCGAACTGGCGTCGGTCGATTCGCTCCCAGCCGCGCAGGCACAGTGCGAAGCCGCCGAGCAGGCAGACGAGCGCGATCAGCGCGCGGCGCAGCAGCGGCGGCCCGTCCGCCGCATGCGCCAGCTCCGGCAGCAGCACGCAGCACACGGCCATGAGCAGCGCGGCATGGTGCAGACCGCCCCCGCGCTTCATGCGCGCGCCACCGGACGGCCCGCCGGGCGACGGTTGCTGCGGATGCGCCACCACATCCAGATGCCGCTGATCGACAGGCCGATCGCGGCCAGACCGACGAAGTTGACGATCCAGGCGCCAAGGCCACCGAACAGGCGGCCACTGTGCGCATCGACCAGCACATGTTCGAGCGAGACGCTCGGCCGTGCATACGGCAGCAGCTGCTCGCGCTGCGCTTCGGCCAGCGTCTCGACCGCGGACCAGCGCACCTGCTGCGGATCGACCGGAGTCCAGCTGTCGCCGCCGTCGCGGCTCTGGAAGGCGTCGAGATCCTGCACCGCGACGGCGCCGTCGGCGGTCCGGCCGATGCGGCGCACGTTCGCCACGGGCAGGATCGGCGCGCGCAGCTCGTCGTAGCGCGCACCATCCGTCGTGAGCAGCACGACGCTGCTCGCGGTGGCGACGAACAACAGCGGACGCGCGGCGCTGCCGCCGGCGACCAGGCCCAGCGGCGCGTCGATGCGTTCGGCCAGCGGCTGTGCGTCGAGCAGCGTGTGATCGGCGGTGACGGCGAGCCAGTGACCGTCGGCGGCGAATCCGCTGCGCGGCGCCTCAGGGTGCAGGCCGTACAGCCACATGACCGGCGCCCAGTCGATGCGCACGGTGTCGTAGCCCCAGTCCGCGCTCTGGTTGATCAGAATGCCGCTGAAGCCGAGCCAGCCCATGAACGCAAACGCGAACAGGCCCAGGCGCTTGTGCCATTCGCGCAGCGTCGCCAGCACATTGCGCTTGGGCCGCGCGACCGGGTGCGCGCGCGGCGCGTGCGAGGCGTCGGCCCTGCGCAGCAGGCGTGCGCGCAGGCCGCGGCGCGGCGCGGCGTCGGGCGCGAGCGTGGACGTGGTCACCGGTACGGTCTGCAGTTCAGTGGTCATGGTTGCCCCGCGAACGAGTCGAACAGCAGCGCGGTGCGTGCCATGCGCTGCATCAGTTTCACCGAGTAGGTCGCGCCGGAGATGTTGTCGACGCTGCGGTCGAGTCCGGCGCCGTTGGCGCGCGCGCCGAGCAACTGATGCAGGAACGACAGCTCGCCGACCTGCTCGCCGCGTGACTCCTTGTAGAACAGCACGCGCGCGGTCTGGATCGCGCCGTCCTTGACGACGAAGCCCGAGATCGTCGGCTGGTAGCCCTCCTTGCCGATGTCCTCGAAGATCCACGCGGTGCGGCCGTCGGCGCCGCGCCAGTAGCGCAGGCGCGCCTGCGGAAAGCGGCGGCCGTAGATCGGTGCGAGCTGCGCCTGCTTTGCTTCGTCGATATCGAGACTCTGCGCCGGCGGCAGCGTGTTGCCGAAGGCTTCGGCGAGAAAGGCCTCGCGCGTGATGAAAGTCTTGCAGATGACCGGCGGGCATTCCTCGGCATGTGCCGACATCGCCGCGGCGCACAGTCCAAGTGCCAGCAGCAGGGCCGCGCGATGCATCGTGGTGTTTCTCATGTCGTGGTCGTGGCTGTGGTGTGTTCGGCTCGGACAACTGGAAAAAGTCCCTGCGCACGACGCGCAGGGACCCCCGACCGTGTGCTGCCGTCAGCGCGTGACGATGACGGCGGTGAAGGGCGCGAGCGCATTGATCAGCTGGTTGCAGGCGTAGTAGCTGATGTTGTTGCGCTCGCAGGCGTTGTAGGCGGCTTCGACGACGGCGTTGAACTGCGCCATCGTGATGCCCAGGTCGGCGTGCGCCGCGGCCATGCTCGCGCCCTGGTATTCGACCGCACCACCCAGCACCAGCTGCTCGAGCTGCGTGTTGAGCATGATCTGGCGTTCGACGTTGCCGAACTCCTTGAAGATCCAGTTGATGCGGTTGTCGAGCATGATGTAGTAGAAGAGGCTCTCGACCCAGTTGTGCACGCCGGCCGCGCCGCCGAACGCCGCGAGCGCGGAACTGCTGATGCCGAGGATCGGCCTGGTCTTCTGCTCGCCGGCCTGCGCACCGTGGGCGCACGCCAGCATCAGGGTCGCGGCAAGCGCTGCGGATTTGATGACTTTCATGACTGTCTCCCGTTGATCTCGCGCATCAGAACGTCAGGTGCGTCGAGAAGTAGAAGCCGTTGTTGTCCGGCGACACGGCGATGTTGCCGAGCATCAGGTAGGCGATGACGAAGGAAATCTTCTTGTTCGGCGCGTAGGCGAAGAAGATGTCCCACCAGTCGCTTTCCTCCTTCTGCGTCAGCGCGCTCTGCGTGCCGCCGCCCAGGATCGCGGTCAGCGCCGACAGGTCGATGTCGCCGACGTTGACGCTGCGGCCGTCGAGGTTGTCGCCGTGCTGCTGGTACTCGAAGCCGATCGCGGTGTTCTTGGCCACCAGGTGCGCGACCGAGGCTTCGAGACGCACTTTCTTCTTGCTCTGGCAGTTGCCGCTGTCGTCGCAGGAGCCGAAGCCGGTCAGGCCGATCTCGTTGGCCGCGGTGTAGCGCGCCGTCAGGTTGACCAGCGTGCTGTAGCGGAAGAACACCTTGGTCGCGGCGACGTAGGCTTCCCAGTCCTTGGACTTGGCCGCGCCCAGCGTGTGCATCAGCTCTTCGCTGCTGTTCTTCTTCCACAGTCCGCCGATCGCCACCTGCGGCACCCAGCTGTCCGAGGTATAGACCGCATCGCCGAGCACGCGCAGCTTGGCGCCGAGCACGTCCATCTTGATCGTCGAGTTCCACGGGTCGGTGCCGATGTCCAGGCCCGCCGCTTCGGCTGCCAGCGCCACCGTGTCGAGGTTCGACAGGTTCAGCGACAGGTCGTGCTGGGCGTACGACAGCTCGAAGCGGTCGAAGAAGCCGACTGCACCGCCGATCACCGTCAGCTGCAGCGCCGGCAGGTTCGCGTAGGTGAAGCCGACACCGCCGTTGATGCCGTCGCGCGTCTCGTAGCCGCTGATCGTCGCCCACGGCACCGCGCCGCCGCCGCCCGCGCCGTCCACGGTGAATACGCCGCCGGTCAGGAAGACCTTGCCGTCGTCGTAACCACCCGCCCATGTGCTGGTGCTGCACAGCGCAGTGGCCAGCGCGGCGGCGATCGCCGCCGCTTGGCGCTTGCGTCCCATGATGTTTTGCATTGCCCCAACTCCGTTGAAGTGAGTACCGCCCGAGTCGCAGCTCGAAGTGCGCCCAAAAAAAAACGCCCACCGATCGGCACGCTGGCCAATGAGTGGACGTCGACATCCCCTGCTGTCGGGCTTCTTTACCCGACCGTATGTGCAGCGAAGCAGGCTCTACCGCGCTGCGTGCCCTATACCCAGCAAACGCTATGCCAGGATGCGGCAGTGCAGCATCGATGGGCCGGATGACTCCTTAGATAGAGCGCGGCGACCTGCGGGGGCGCCTTCGGGCGCGATTCGTCGCGTACGGTGCGCGTTCCATGGTGCGGAATGGACGATCCACGACGGCGCGCCGCGTCCGCGTTGGTGCACGTGTGCGCTACTCGTCTCCGGCCACCGCCAGCACCGCGCGCGCGACATCGCCGAGCTTGAGTTTCTGGTCCATCGCCAGGCGCCGCAGGCGTTCGTAGGCCTGGTTCTCGCTGAGCCCGGAGCGCCGCATCAGCACCTGCTTGGCGCGATCGATGTCGTCGCGGTCGGTGAGCCTGGCCCTGGCGTCGTCGAGTTCGCGCTTGAGCGCCTGGTGCTGCTCGAACTGCGCGATCGCGACTTCGATCAGTGACTTCAGACGCGACGCAGACAGGCCGTCGACGACGTAGGCGCTGACGCCGGCATGGATCGCGCGGCGGATCATCTCGGCGTCGCCGTTGTCGGAGAACAGCACGATCGGCCGCGGCCGCTCGCGGCTGATCTGGCCGAGCGATTCGAGCGTGTCGCGCCCCGGCGCCTCGGTGTCGATCAGCACGACATCGGGCAGGTACTGCTCGATGCCGCGCAGCAGATCGTCGGTGCCGCCCAGATGGAGGACGACCTCGTGGCCGGCGTCGGTCAGCGCGGTCTGCAGACGCTGCAGGCGGCAGCGGTCGTCATCGACCAGCATCACGCGCACGCGTGGCTCCTTCCTGCCGTGCCGACTCATCGTTGCCGCGCCCGCCACACCGTCACGCCCGCCACGTCGATCCCGCGCTTATCGTACATCGCGCGCACGCCGCACCGACGACGCGCTGCAGCGCGCCGCCGGTGCATGCGCCTTCAGAACGCGTAGTCGAGCTGGACCCACAACTTGTCGGTGTCGACGCCGAAATCGTCGGCGCTGTAGCGCGCGTACTTGACCAGTCCGCCGAGCTTGCCGACCAGCTTCATGCCCGCCGACAGGTCGATTTCGCTGCCGTAGTCGTCGAGCGTCGGCGTCGTCTCGTCGGCGCTGAACTGGTGGTAGGCTGCAGCGAGCTTGACCGGGCCGGCGCTGCCGCTGGCCGACACATAGAGATCGCGCACGCCGGTCGGCGGCGTGGTCAGGAACACGTCGGCCCAGCCCTGGAACGCGTGCTTGGTCGCCAGCGGCGTCTGCAGGCCGAACGCGCCGCCGTCGCTGCCGAGCACTTCGTAGCCGACGGTCACCGTCACCGGCTTGAAGCCGACGCCCAGTTCGGCGAGCAGGTAGTCGGCGTCGAAGTCCGCGGCCGCGGTCTCGGCCTTCTGGCGCGCGTACTCGGCGGCGTAGATCAGCTTCACCGCGTCGGTGATTGGCGCACTGCCGGCGGCGCGCAGGCCGTAGGTGTCGAAGTCGGTTGCCGCCGCAGCCATGTAGTCGAGCAGGTAGGCATAGCCGGTCAGCGTCAGCTGTGGCAGCAGCGCCCAGCCCAGGTTGAGCAGGTGGCCATCGAGATCGACGTTGGTGCCGGTGATCGTGTTGACGTTGGACAGGTACGCGTACTGGCCGGTCAGCGCCGGGATGCCCGTGTACTTGAGGAAGACACCGTCGAAGGTCTGCTCGTTCTGGCGCCAGCCGACGTTGCCGACCCAGCGCGCATTGTCGAGGATCAGCTTGCTGCGACCGAGCGTCGCCGCGAGGCCGGGCACGCCGTTGTAGCGCAGGCCGTACTGATTGACTTCCGCCCCTTCGGGATCGGCGACGACCGAATAGCCGGCATTCTCCGGCGCATAGTCATCGACCAGTGCGGAGACGTTCTCCATCTCGACGAAGGCGGTCAGGGCGTTCCACGCGCGCGTGCTGTAGCCCAGACGCGTGCGCAGCGTCAGTGCGTCGGCGTCGTCGAGCGCGTTGTCCTGCTCGACGCGCTCGTAGCGCAGGCGCAGATCGAGCTGGGTGATTCCGCCGGCGAGGGCGGCGGCGAGGCTGTCGGCCGACTCGTCCGCCCACGCGGGGCCCGCCATCAGACCCCAGCCGGCAGCGGCGATCGCCAGCGCTGTGGCGGACAGGTTTGCACTCTTATGCATGAACATGGTCACTCCTGATACCTCGGGCGGCTCGCCCGGAAACGTGGGATGGACGGCTGAAGGACCCGGCCGCGGCACACTGCTGCGGGAAGCGCCATTGTCGTGCACGCACAAGAAAAGCGCCCCCGAACGCACTGCGTTCGGACGGACGCCTTTGTCCTGTCGATCGGTATGACTCGCGCGCTCCGTCATTGGAGGCGGCCGGACGGGCGACCGCTGCGCGATGTCCACGGCTTTCGAGCAAGGGGCGTGCCAAGAGTGGCTCCCGGCGGCACAGCTTTTGCGAAACCAGTGTCATGCGTTTGCCTCCTGCACCATCGTGGTTCCTATGCGTGTGATGCTGGTTGACGATGACCACCATCGGGTGGTGCTGCTGCGTCAGGCGCTGCTCGATGGCGGCCATGAGGTCGTCGCGCAGCTGGCGACCTCGGACGACCTGCTCACCGCGGTCACGCATCACCAGCCCGACGTGGTGCTGATCGATGTCGATGCGCCGACGCGCGACACGCTCGAATCGCTCGGCCAGATCGCGCGCGACCGGCCGCGGCCGATCGTGCTGTTCGCTGCGCACAGCGACGCCGAGACGGCGCGCCGCGCGATGCGCGCCGGCGTCAGCGCCTACGTCGTCGATGGCATGGCGCCATCGCGGCTCAAGGCGGTGATCGACGTCGCGATCGCGCGCTTCAACGAGCACCAGGCGCTGCGCCGTGAACTGGAAGAAACCAAGATGCGGCTCGCCGACCGTCGCGACGTGGACCGCGCCAAGGGCATGCTGATGCAGCGTCGCCAGCTGTCGGAAACGCAGGCCTACGAGCAGCTGCGCAAGATGGCGATGGACCGCAACCTCAAGATCGGCGATGCCGCGCGCTCGCTGCTCGCCGCCGCCGAGCTGTTATAGAAGGACGCACAATGAGCGGGAAACCGGAGAAGACGCGGCTGCAGCTGGGCATCATCCCGCTGGTCGATGCGGCGCCGCTGATCGTCGCGCGGGACAAGGGGTACTTCGCTGCGCACGGACTGGACGTGGATGTGCGCGTCGAGGCCTCGTGGGCCAGCATCCGCGACAAGCTCGTCGCCGGCGTGCTCGACGGCGCGCAGATGCTCGCACCGATGCCGCTCGCGGCGACGCTGGGCATCGACGGCATCGGCGTGCCGATGGTCACGGCATTGGCGCTGAGCCTCAACGGCAACTCGATCGCGGTGTCCGAATCGCTGTACCGCGAGCTGCACCTTGAACGCCGCGAGCCGGTCGGCGCCGGACGCGCGCTCAAGGCGCTGCTCGCGCGCGACCGCGCCGTCGGCCGGCGGCCGCGCGTGTTCGCGCACGTGTTCCCGTACTCGACGCATCACTACCTGCTGCGCTACTGGCTCGCCGCCAGCGGCATCGACCCGGACCGCGACCTGCGCCTCGAAGTGATCCCGCCGCCGCTGATGGTCCAGCACATGGGCGACGGCCGCATCGACGGCTTCTGCGTCGGCGCGCCCTGGGGCGCGGCGGCGGAGGCGGCCGGCGTCGGCTACCGCATCGTCAACACCTACCAGATCTGGAACAACGGCCCGGAGAAGGTCTTCGGCGTGACCCGCGCGTGGGCACAGAAGCATCCGCGCACGCATCGCGCGGTCGTCAGTGCGCTGCTCGACGCCTGCCGCTGGCTCGACGCGCCCGAACATCGCGCCGAAGGCGCGCAGCTGCTGATCGACAGCGGCACGGTCAACGCGCCGCCGGCGACGATCCGCACCGCGCTGGAAGTGCCGTGGGCCGGCGACAGCTTCTTCGGCACCGGCCTGGTGTTCCACCGGCACGCGGCGAACTTTCCGTGGGTGTCGCAGGCGATGTGGTTCATCGAGCAGATGCGGCGCTGGGGCCAGATCGGCGACGGCATCGACGCGGCGGAGGTGGCCGCGCAGGTCTATCAGCCACAGCTGTACCGCGAGGCGGCGGCGGCGCTGGACGTGCCCTGCCCGTTGGCGGACTGCAAGACCGAGGGCGGGCACGCCGGCGTCTGGGGGCTGCACACGCCCGAAGGCCTGCTGACCATGGGCGCCGACGCCTTCCTCGACGGCGCCGTGTACAGCGCCGACGGCTGCCGGTCCGAAGCCGGAGCCTGCTGAGGTACGCCCGCGCTTGGCACGGCGCGTGCGTTGGTAACTGCCACAGGGCGCGGGCTCCAACGACGGAGCGCTCGCGCAGGGACAACGAGGCCCGTCTCCAGGCTCTGGAGCCGGGCTTCTTTCGTTTGGCGAACGCACCGATATGGACCCCGCACAGATCGAACTGGTGAGAGACACCTGGGCGCGGCTGCTGCCGATCCGCGCCGACGTCGCAGAACTGTTCTACAGCAAGCTGTTCGAGCTGGAACCGCAGCTGCAGCCGCTGTTCCGCAGCAACATGGCCGCACAGGGCGATCGGCTGATCGCGATGCTCGATATCGCCGTGCGCGGACTCGATCATCCGCAGGTACTGGCGCCGGCGTTCCGCGACCTGGGCCAGCGCCACGTGCGCTACGGCGTGACGCAGGCGCACTACGGCATGGTCGCGGTCGTGCTGCTGTGGACGCTCGAACAGAGTCTCGGCGCCGCCTTCACCGCCGACGTGCGCCGCGCGTGGACCGAGGCCTATGCGGTGATCACGTCGATCATGCGGCCGGGCTGACTTCGCGCGGCGACGCACCACGGCCGTGCGCCGTCGCGCCGCGCTGGCGCACGGGGCAGACCTTTGCGTCGCTGCGGCGTGTGGCTCGTGCCTCGCAGGCGTTGGCACGCCGCTTGCAATTCTTCTCCGGACACGGCGGTGAGCCGGCCAATGGCGGCCGGCAGTGCAGCGCGTCTCGCGTGCACGGCATCGCCCGGATCGAGGACAACGGCGTCCATGTGACGGTCATCCGACCGGGGCATGGGCGCATTTTTTTGCTTGGGGACAATGCAATGACCGCACAGGATGTCTTGAGTCTCACCCGCCGCCGGCTGCTGCGCAGCACCGGCGCACTGCTCGCCGGACTGGGGCTGGCCTTCGCCGGTCAGGCCGCCGCCGCCAAGCTGGAGAAGGAGGAGCTGAAGTTCGGCTTCATCAAGCTCACCGACATGGTTCCGCTGGCGATCGCCTACGAGAAGGGCTTTTTCGAAGATGAAGGCCTGTTCGTCACGCTTGAGGCGCAGGCGAACTGGAAGGTGCTGCTCGACCGCGTGATTTCCGGCGAGCTCGACGGCGCACACATGCTGTCCGGCCAGCCACTCGGCGCGACGATCGGCTTCGGCACCAAGGCCGACGTCATCACCGCATTCACGATGGATCTCAACGGTAACGCGATCACGATGTCGAACGCGGTGTGGGCCGAGATGAAGAAGAACCTGCCGATGAAGGACGGCAAACCGGTGCACCCGATCTCGGCCGCCGCGCTCAAGCCGGTCGTCGAGAGCTACAAGAAGCAGGGCAAGCCGTTCAATGTCGGCGTCGTGTTTCCGGTGGCGACGCATAACTACGAGATGCGTTACTGGCTCGCCGCAGGCGGCCTGCATCCCGGCTACTACGCGCCGGCCAAGGGCGACGTCACCGGCCAGCTCAACGCCGACGTGTTGATCTCGGTGACGCCGCCGCCGCAGATGCCGGCAACGATGGAGGCCGGCACCATCTACGGCTACTGCGTCGGCGAGCCGTGGAACCAGCAGGCGGTGTTCAAGGGCATCGGCGCGCCGGTAATCACCGATTACGACATCCGCAACAACATCTCGGAGAAGGTGTTCGGCGTAACGCAGAAGTGGGCAGACGAGAATCCGAACACGCACATCGCCGTCGTCAAGGCGCTGATCCGCGCCGGCCACTGGCTCGACGCCAACAACAACGCCAACCGCAAGGAGGCGGCGAAGATCATCTCCAAGCCGCAGTACGTCGGCGCCGATTACGAGGTCATCGCCAACAGCATGACCGGCGTGTTCGAGTACGAGAAGGGCGACGTGCGGCCGGCAGCGGACTTCAACGTCTTCTTCCGCTACCACGCGACCTACCCGTACACGTCCGACGCCGTCTGGTACCTGACGCAGATGCGTCGCTGGGGCCAGATCGCCGAGGCCAAACCGGACAGCTGGTACATCGAAACCGCGAAGAAGGTGTTCCGCGCCGACATCTACCGCAAGGCGGCCGAGGCGCTGATCGCCGAGGGCAAGATGAAGAAGGCCGATTTCCCCGACTTCGCCACCGAGACCGGCTTCCGTCCGGCCGAGCACACGACGTTCATCGACGGCGTCGAGTACGACGGCCGTCAGCCCAACGCCTATCTGTCGAAGTTCGCGATCGGCCTGAAGGGCAGCGAGACCGTGAAGTGACCCTCCTCCACGCGATACACCGTCATTCCCGCAAAGCTTGTCCCCGAGTGCTTCAATCGGGGAGCGGGAATCCAGCCGGCGCGCAGCGCCGTTCCGAAGGGCGGTTCTGGATGCCCGCCTGAGCGGGCATGGCGGCGCAGCTCTGAACACGGAGATGTCCATGCTCATCCAAACCGTCAACGTCCTCAACAAGACCGGTCTGACTTGGTTCGTGCCGATCGTGCGGCTCGCCGCCGGCGAGGACCCGCGCGAGCAGCTGCGCGAGATCCTGCGCGTGATCGGCGTGCCGCTGCTCGCCTTCGCGGTGTTCCTCGGCCTGTGGGCGGGCCTGGCCAGTGGCGTGCAGACCAGCCTCGGCGCGCTGCCGGGGCCGGCGCAGGTGCTGGACGCCGCCGGCCAGCTGCTCGACGAGCACCACGCAGAACGTGAGAAGGCAGCGGCCTTCTACGAGCGCCAGGCCAGGCGCAACGCCGAAACGCTGGCACAGGACCCGAAGGCCGAGGTGCGCATCCGGCCGTGGACCGGAAAGCCGACGTATCTCGACCAGATCGGCACCAGCCTGCGCACGGTGTTCATGGGCTTCGTGCTGGCGACGATCGTCGCCGTGCCGCTGGGCATCGTCTGCGGCCTGTCGCCGACCGTGCAGACCGCGCTCAACCCGATCATCCAGCTGTTCAAGCCGGTGTCGCCGCTGGCCTGGCTGCCGATCGTCACGCTGGTGGTCAGCGCGGTCTACGTCAGCGCCGAGCCGATGTTCCAGAAGTCCTTCCTGATCTCCGCGATCACGGTGACGCTGTGCTCGCTGTGGCCGACGCTGATCAACACCGCCGTCGGCGTCGCGTCGGTGGACAAGGATCTGATCAACGTCGCCAAGGTGCTGCAGCTGTCGTGGTTTGCCAAGGTGCGCAAGATCGTGCTGCCGTCCTCGCTCAAGCTGATCTTCACCGGCCTGCGCCTGTCGCTGGGCGTGGGCTGGATGGTGCTGATCGCCTCGGAGATGCTGGCGCAGAACCCGGGACTCGGAAAGTTCGTCTGGGATGAATTCCAGAACGGCTCCAGCCAGTCGCTGGCGCGCATCATGGTCGCGGTGTTCACGATCGGCTTCATCGGCTTTTTGCTCGACCGCCTGATGGCGACGCTGCAGCAGCTGGTCAGCTTCGGCGAGCAGGTGCACTGATGAGTGCGGTCATGAAAACACCTGTAGGAGCGGCCCACGGCCGCGATGACGTCGGCGCGCAGCCAGAAGAAGCGCGGCCAAGGGCCGCTCCTACAAATGCATGCGTGGAGCTGCGCGGTGTCAGCAAGTCCTACGGCAGCGGCAAGCGCGTCACGACCGTGCTGCGCGACATCGACCTGCGCATCCGCGACGGCGAGTTCGTCGCCATCGTCGGGTTCTCCGGCACCGGCAAGACCACGCTGATCTCGCTGATCGCCGGGCTGATCGAGGCCGATGCGGGTGAGGTGCTCGTCCGTGGCCAGCCGGTGACCGGGCCGGGGCCGGACCGCGGCGTCGTCTTCCAGTCCTATTCGCTGATGCCGTGGATGACGGTGCGCGACAACGTCGCGCTCGCGGTGGACCAGGCGTTCCACACGCAGTCCAAGGAGGATCGTGCGATCCGCGTCGAGAAGTACGTAGAGATGGTCGGCCTGACGCCGGCGCTGCACAAGCGCCCCGCCGAACTGTCCGGCGGCATGCGCCAGCGCACCTCGGTGGCGCGCGCGCTCGCGGCCGATCCCGACGTGCTGCTGCTCGACGAGCCGCTGTCTGCGCTCGACGCGCTGACGCGCGCCAAGCTGCAGGACGAGATCGTGCAGATCTGGGACCTGGAGAAGAAGACCTGCGTCCTGATCACCAACGACGTCGACGAGGCCCTGTTCATGGCCGATCGCATCATTCCACTGAAGCCCGGCGTCAACGGCAGCGGTGCGACACTCGGACCCGAATTCGTCGTCGATCTGGCGCGGCCGCGCGACCGTCGCGCGATGAACCACGACCCCGCCTTCATCCGCCTGCGCAGGGACGTCACGCAGTATCTGATCGACGCCGGCCTCGAATCCGCCGGCAAGCACAGCGACAAGGTCGTGCCGCTCAAGCCGCAGGTACCGACCACCAGCGACGAGCACCCGGCGGCAGCCCGGGCCGCACGCGGCAGAGCGCCGGTGCAGCCCGAACGCTACGTCGAGCTCTCGAAGATCTCGAAGATCTATCCGACGCGCAAGGGTCCGGTGAAGGTCGTCGATGGCTTCGACCTGAAAATCCGCCAGGGCGAGTTCATCTCGGTGATCGGCCATTCCGGCTGCGGCAAATCGACCGTGCTGTCGATGATGGCCGGCCTCAACAGCATCAGCGAGGGCGTGATCATCCTCGACGGCAAGGAGATCGACGGCGCCGGTCCGGATCGCGGCGTCGTGTTCCAGGCGCCGAGCCTGGTGCCGTGGCTGACGGCGCTCGACAACGTGATGCTCGGCGTCCACCAGGTCTATCCACACATCGCGCCGGCCGAGCGCCGCGAGATCGCCGAACACTACCTGGGCCGTGTCGGCCTGTCCGAGCACCTGCACAAGCACGCGTCGGAGCTGTCGAACGGCATGAAGCAGCGCGTCGGCATCGCGCGCGCGTTTGCACTGCAGCCCAAGCTGCTGCTGCTCGACGAGCCCTTCGGCATGCTCGATTCGCTGACACGCTGGGATTTGCAGGACGTGCTGATGGACGTCTGGGCACGCACCCGGCTGACCGCGATGATGGTCACGCACGACGTCGATGAGGCGATCCTGCTCGCCGACCGCGTGGTGATGATGACCAACGGCCCGAACGCGCGCGTCGGCAAGGTGCTAGAGATTGAGCTGCCGCGCCCGCGCACGCGCAAGGCGCTGCTCGAACATCCCGACTACTACCGCCTGCGCGAGGAACTGCTGCGCTTTCTCGCGGACTGCGACGCGCACTGAAGAAACTCATCATTCCCGCGAATGCGGGACTCCACGAGGCACGCATCGCTGCGCCGCGGCGCGCACTGGATGCCCGCCTGCGCGGGCATGACGGTCTGGCCGTGGCTGATTGCCTATCACGACGCACCATGAGCGTGCGTCACCGCTCGCCTGCGGTGCATCAGGATGGTCTGTTGCACACGTTTTCACGCAAGTACGGCGCACAAAAGCTGGCACGACGCTTGCGGGAGACGCGTGGTCGGCGCATCGACATCGGCCAACGGCGGCCGTGTCGAGGACCCTGCGTCGGACACTCGATACTGGACAACGGCGTCCATGACTCGGTCCTGAGGACCGATGCATGGGCGCCTTTTTATTGCCCCGGAAAAGATCATGTCGGCACCGCACGCAGCGCAGAACCTCGCCAAGGCCACCACGATCCAGCTGTTCAGCCTGGCGACGCCGCAGATGCGCGCCTTTCACCTGAGCTGGCTGGCGTTCTTCGTCTGCTTCTTCGCCTGGTTCGCCTGCGCGCCGCTGATGCCGGTGATCAAGGGTGAGTTCGGCCTGACCAAGGACCAGATCGCCAACATCAATATCGCCGCGGTCGCGGTGACCATCCTGGTGCGCCTGATCATCGGTCCGCTGTGCGACAAGTTCGGACCGCGCAGGGCCTACACCGGCCTGCTCGTCCTCGGCAGCATCCCGGTGTTCGGCGTCGCCGCGGCGCAGAGCTACGAGAGCTTCCTGTTCTTCCGTCTGCTGATCGGCGCGATCGGCGCGAGCTTCGTGATCACCCAGTACCACACCTCGGTGATGTTCGCGCCCAACGTCGTCGGCACCGCCAATGCCGCGGCTGCGGGCTGGGGCAATGCCGGCGGCGGCGCGACGCAGACGCTGATGCCGCTGCTGCTCGCGGCGCTGGTCTGGCTCGGCGTCGAGCAGACGCTGGGCTGGCGCGTCGCGCTGCTCACGCCCGGCATCCTCATGCTCGTGGTCGCCGTTCTGTACTGGCGCTACACGCAGGACTGCCCGGCCGGCGACTACGGCGCGCTGCGCGCCACCGGACTGCTGCCGAGTAATGGCAAGAAGGTCGGTTGGACCAGCTTCAAGCGCGCCTGCGCGAACTACCGCGTTTGGATGCTGTTCGTCACCTACGGCGCCTGCTTCGGCGTCGAGATCTTCATCCATAACATCGCGGCGAGCTACTACGTCGATCAGTTCGGCTTGTCGCTGAAGACCGCGGGCCTCGCCGCCGGCGTCTTTGGCCTGCTGGCGCTGTTCGCGCGTGCGCTCGGCGGCATCGTCTCCGATCGCGTCGCACGTCGCTACGGCCTCGACGGCCGCGGCCTGCTGCTGTTCGTGCTGATCGTCGGCGAGGGCCTGGGCCTGCTGTGGTTCGCCCAGGCCGGCGGCGCCGCGATCGCGGTCGTCGCCATGGTGACCTTCGGCCTGTTCACGCACATGGCCTGCGGCGCGACCTACGCGCTGGTGCCCTTCGTCGATCGCGATGCCCTGGGCGGCGTTGCCGGAATCATCGGCGCGGGCGGCAACGTCGGTGCGGTGGCCGCGGGCTTCCTGATGAAGGGCGCGGCCAGCATGCAGGAATGCCTGTTCCTGCTCGGCGTGTTCGTCACCGTCTCGTCGCTGTGCGCGATCGCGGTGCGCTTCACCGCCGCGCACAAGACCCGCGAGGAGCACCTCTACCAGCAGGCGCTCGCCGAACGCGAAGCCGCGGCGGCCTGAACGGAGATCGTCATGAAACTACTCGTCATCGGCAACGGGATGGTGGGTCATCGACTGCTCGAGGAACTGACCGCCAAGGGCATCCCGGACCTCGACATCACCGTGCTCTGCGAAGAGCCGCGCCCGGCCTACGATCGCGTGCACCTGTCGGAGTACTTCTCCGGCAAGAGCGCGGATCAGCTGTCGCTGGTCGAACCGGGCTTCTTCGACCGCAACAATCTCGTGCTGCGTCTCAACGCGAAGGCCACGAGCATCGACCGCAGCCGCAAGGAAGTCCGCACATCCACAGGCGAGACGCTGCACTACGACAAGCTGGTGCTCGCCACCGGTTCCTATCCCTTCGTGCCGTCGGTGCCGGGCAAGGACCGCGAAGGCTGCTTCGTCTACCGCACGATCGAGGACCTGGAGGCGATGACCGCCGCGGGCAGCCGCTCGAAGGTCGGCGTGGTGGTTGGCGGCGGCCTGCTCGGCCTGGAATGCGCCAAGGCACTGCGCGACATGGGCCTGCAGACGCATGTCGTCGAGTTCGCGCCGCGCCTGATGGCGGTGCAGGTCGATGACGGCGGCGGCCGCGTGCTGCGCCAGAAGATCGAGGACCTGGGCGTGACCGTGCACACGCAGAAGAACACGGTCGAGATCGTCGATGGGGATTCCTGCCGGCACAGGATGAAGTTCGCGGATGGGTCCGCACTGGAGACCGACATGATCGTGTTCTCCGCCGGCATCCGCCCGCGCGACGAATTGGCCAGGTCCTCGGAGCTGGGCGTCGGTCCGCGCGGCGGCATCGTCATCGACAATTTCTGCCGCACGCTCGATCCGGACATCTACGCGATCGGCGAATGCGCACTGTGGAACGGCAAGATCTTTGGCCTGGTCGCGCCGGGCTACGAGATGGCGCGCGTCTGCGCGGCACATCTGGTATCCCACGTCTCACATCTCACGTCCCACGCGGGCGGCGCGACAGCGCCGCCCGAATTCACCGGCGCCGACATGAGCACCAAGCTCAAGCTGATGGGCGTCGATGTCGCCAGCCTCGGCGATGCGCAGGGCGCCACACCCGGCAGCCGCGCCTACGTGTTCACCGACGAGCGCCGGCAGGTGTACAAGAAGCTCGTCACCTCGGCGGACGGCAAGCGCCTGCTCGGCGGCGTGCTGGTCGGCGACGCCGACGAGTACGGCACGCTGCTGCAGATGATGCTCAACCAGATCGAGCTGCCGGAGCGGCCGGAGTTCCTGATCCTGCCGGACTCCGGCGGCCGGAAGCCGGGCCTGGGCGTGGACCAGTTGCCGGACGCCGCGCAGATCTGCTCCTGCAACAACGTGTCGAAGGGCCAGATCTGCGCGGCGGTCGGCGCCGGCGCGACGACGATCGGCGCGATCAAGTCCTGCACCAAGGCGGGCACGTCCTGCGGCGGCTGCGTGCCGCTGGCGACGCAGGTGATGAAGTCCGAGATGAAGAAGCGGGGCATGGCGGTCAACAACCATGTCTGCGAACACTTCGCGCACTCGCGCCAGGAGATCTATCACCTGGTGCGTGTCGGCAAGATCGAAACCTTCGACGAGCTGCTGCGCAAGCATGGCCGGGGCCTGGGCTGCGACATCTGCAAGCCCGTCGCCGCCAGCGTGTTCGCTTCGTGCTGGAACGGCTTCGTGCTGGAGAAGGACAAGGCCGCGCTGCAGGATTCCAACGACTACTTCCTCGGCAACATCCAGAAGGATGGCACCTACTCGGTGGTGCCGCGCATGGCCGGCGGCGAAGTGACGCCGGACGGCCTGATCGCGGTCGGCCAGGTCGCCAAGAAATATGGGCTGTACACCAAGATCACCGGCGGCCAGCGGGTGGACCTGTTCGGCGCCCGCGTCGAACAGCTGCCGGCGATCTGGGAGGAGCTGATCGCGGCCGGCTTCGAGTCCGGCCATGCCTATGCGAAGGCCGTGCGCACCGTGAAGTCCTGCGTCGGCAGCACCTGGTGCCGCTACGGCGTCGGCGACTCGGTGGGGCTCGCCATCGAGATCGAGAACCGCTACAAGGGCCTGCGCGCGCCGCACAAGCTCAAGTTCGCGGTGTCCGGTTGCACACGCGAGTGCGCCGAGGCGCAGGGCAAGGACGTCGGTGTCATCGCCACCGAGAAGGGCTGGAACCTCTACGTCTGCGGCAACGGCGGCATGAAGCCGCGCCACGCCGAGCTGATCGCATCGGACCTCGACAAGGCCACGCTGATCCGGTTCATCGACCGCTTCCTGATGTTCTACGTGCGCACCGCCGACCGCCTGCAGCGCACCAGCACTTGGCGCGAGAACCTCGAGGGCGGCCTCGACTACCTGAAGCGCGTGATCATCGACGACGCGCTCGGCATCGCGGCCGAGCTGGAAGCGCAGATGCAGCACGTCGTCGATACCTACGCCTGCGAGTGGAAGAAGGCGGTCGAGAGCCGCGAGGCGCGCGCCCGTTTCCGTCACTTCGTCAACAGCGACCTGCCGGACGCCGACGTGCTGTTCGTCGAGGAACGCGCGCAGATCCGGCCGGCGACGATCGAGGAGAAGGCGCGCTTCAAGGGCATCGCGGTCGTGGCGGAGCCGGCGTGATGGACGGATCGACCATGGAAGCGAGCTGGATCGACATCTGCGGCGTCGAGGAGATCTGGCCGAACACCGGCGTCTGCGCGCTGGTCGGCGCCACGCAGATCGCCGTGTTCCGCCTGGCGGGCACGGACGGCGAACATCTCTACGCGATCGACAACCGTGATCCGTTCTCGGGCGCGAACGTGCTGTCGCGCGGCCTGCTCGGCAATCTCGGCGAGCGCCGGGTGGTCGCCTCGCCGATCTACAAGCAGCACTTCGATCTGGCCACCGGCGCGTGCATCGAGGACCCGGCGGTGTCGGTACGCACGTATCGGGTGCGCGTCGCCGACGGCCGCGTGCAGGTCGCCGCATGAACCTGCCGGTCCCCGATGCCGTGCTGCCCGTGACGAAGGCCCGGCCCAGGCCGCGTCTCGTCGTCGTCGGCAACGGCATGGCCGGCATGCGCACGGTCGAGGAACTGCTCAAGCTCGACGCGGCGCTGTACGACATCACCGTGTTCGGCGCCGAGCCGCACGGCAACTACAACCGCATCCTCCTGTCGCCCGTGCTCGCCGGCGAAAAGACCGTCGAGGACATCATGATCCACACGCGCGAGTGGTATGCCGCCCACGGCATCACGCTGCACGCGGGCGATCCGGTCGTCGCGATCGACCGTCGCCGCTGCGTCGTGAAGTCGAAGTCGGGCCGCGAGGTCGGCTACGACCGTCTGCTGCTGGCGACCGGATCGAAGCCGTTCATGATTCCGGTGCCCGGCGCCGACCTGCCCGGCGTGATCGCGTTCCGCGACCTCCAGGACGTCGAGACGATGCTCGCGGCCGCGCGCGACCACCGCAAAGCGGTGGTCATCGGCGGCGGCCTGCTCGGGCTCGAAGCCGCCAATGGCCTCCTGCGCCAGGGCATGGACGTCACCGTCGTCCACGTCATGGACAGCCTGATGGAGCGCCAGCTCGACAAGCCGGCGGCGGCCTTGCTCAAGCAGGCGCTGGAGAAGCGAGGTTTGACGATCCGGCTCGAAACGAACACCGCAGAGATTCTCGGCACCTCCTCCGACTCCCCTCTCCCGCAAGCGGGAGCGGGGCCGGGGGCGAGGGGGCCGCGCGTGCGCGGCCTGCGCTTCAAGGACGGCAGCGAGATCGAGGCCGATCTGGTCGTGATGGCGGTCGGCATCCGCCCGAACATCGACCTGGCGCAGGCGGCCGGCCTGCACTGCGAGCGCGCGCTGGTCGTCGATGACACGCTGCAGACGCTGTCCGACCCGCGCATCTACGCGGTCGGCGAGTGCGTGCAGCACCGCAAGGCCACCTTCGGACTGGTCGCGCCGATCTGGGACCAGGCGCGCGTCTGTGCAACGCATCTCGCCGGACACGGCCACCGCCGCTACGTGCAGACCGCGACCTCGACCAAGCTCAAGGTCACCGGCATCGACCTGTTCTCCGCCGGCGACTTCATCGGCGGACCGCACACCGAGGATCTGGTGTTCTCCGACCCGCGGCGCGGCGCGTACAAGCGTCTCGTGCTCAAGGACAACCGCATCCACGGCGTCGTGCTCTACGGCGACGTCGCCGACGGACCGTGGTACTTCGAGTTGATGCAGAAGCGGGCCGACGTGTCCGCGTTCCGCAACCGCCTCGTGTTCGGGCGCAGTTACTGCGAGGCCGCGGCGTGAGTGCGCGCGGCGCGGTGAAAACCACCTGCCCGTACTGCGGCACCGGCTGCGGCGTCGATGTGCGCCTGGCGCCCTCCGGCATCGAGGTCGCCGGCGATGCGCAGCATCCGACCAATGCCGGACGGCTGTGCGTGAAGGGCGCCGCGCTCGGCGAGACGCTGGTGCCGGACGGACGTCTGCTGTATCCGCAGATACGGGAATCGGGAATCGAGAATCGGGAGTCGTTGAAGCGCGTCACTTGGGATACCGCGCTCGATGTGGTGGCGTCCGGATTTCAGAGGATCATCGAGGAGCACGGCCCTGACGCCGTGGCCTGGTATGTCTCCGGCCAGCTGCTGACCGAGGACTACTACGTCGCCAACAAGCTGGTGAAGGGCTTCGTCGGCACCGCCAACATCGACACCAACTCGCGGCTGTGCATGTCGTCCGCGGTCGCTGGCCACAAGCGCGCGTTCGGCGAGGACATCGTGCCGGTGTCCTACGCGGATCTGGAGCTCGCCGACCTGATCGTGTTGGTCGGCTCGAACACGGCGTGGTGCCACCCGATCCTGTACCAGCGCATCGTCAAGGCGAAACAACGGCGACCGGAGATGAAGGTCGTCGTCGTCGATCCGCGCCGCACCGCGACCACCGACGCCGCCGACCTGCACCTGCCGATCCGGGCCGGCACCGACGTCTGGCTGTTCAACGGTCTGCTGTCGTTCCTGCACCAGCACGGCATCGTCGATACCGCCTTCGTCGATGCGCACACGACCGGACTGCCGCGCACGCTGGCGATCGCCGACAACACGGCCGGCAACCTGCGCGGCGTCGCGAAGCAATGCGGCATCGACGAGACGCTGCTCGGTGAGTTCTACCGTCTGTTCGCGCGCTCGGAGAAGGCGATCACCGCCTTCTCGATGGGCGTCAACCAGTCGTCAGCCGGCACCGACAAGGTCAACAGCATCATCAACTGCCACCTGCTCACCGGACGCATCGGCAAGCCCGGCGCCGGCCCGTTCTCGATCACCGGCCAGCCCAATGCGATGGGCGGGCGCGAGGTCGGCGGGCTGGCCAACATGCTCGCGGCGCACCTGGACCTGGACAACGCTGACCATCGCGCACTGGTGCAGCACTTCTGGCAAAGCCCGAAGATCGCCGAGCGTCCCGGCTACAAGGCCGTCGATCTGTTCGAAGCGATCGACGCCGGCCAGGTCAAGGCGGTGTGGATCATGGCAACCAATCCGGTCGTCAGCCTGCCCGACGCCGACAAGGTCAAGCGCGCGCTCGCCCGGTGCGAACTGGTCGTCGTCTCCGACGTGATGGAGCGGACCGACACCACCGCGTTCGCACACGTGCTGCTGCCGGCGCTGGCCTGGGGCGAGAAGGACGGCACCGTCACCAACTCCGAACGCCGCATCTCGCGCCAGCGCGCCTTCCTGCCACCGCCCGGCGAGGCGAAACCCGACTGGTGGATGCTCGCCGAAGTCGGCAGGCGCTGGGGTTACACCGCGCAGTTCAGCTACAGCGGCGCGCATGAGATCTTCGACGAGCATGCACGGCTGACCGCAGCCGGGAATCGGGAATCGGGAATCGTAGAAGAGCAAGATGCGGCGCCGCATGCTTTGCGATATCTGAATCTGGGTGGTCTCGCCGGCATGACACGTGAGCAGTACGACGCTCTTGCTCCGGTGCGCTGGCCCGTGCCGTCGCAGAATGCTTTGGCTTTCAACGATTCCCGATTCCCCCTTCCGGATTCCCGCCCGTTCTCCGACGGCCGGTTCTACACCCCGGACCGCCGCGCGCGCTTCGTGCCGACCATGCCGCGCCTGCCGGCGCACGCGCGCGACGACGACTTCCCGCTGGTGCTCAACACCGGCCGCGTGCGCGACCACTGGCACACGATGACGCGCACCGGTCTGTCGCCGCGGCTGGCCGCGCACATCGACGAGCCGTATGTCGATCTGCACCCGCAGGACGCCCTGCTGTGCGGCGTGCGCGAAGGCGATCTCGCGCGCGTGACCACGCGCTGGGGCAGCCTGGTCGCGCGCGTGCGCAGCAGCGGCGAGATGCCGCGCCGCAACGTGTTCGTGCCGATCCACTGGAACGGCCAGTACGCCTCGGACGCGCGCGTCGGCAGCCTGGTCAATCCGGTGGTCGATCCAGTGTCGGGCGAACCCGAGTTCAAGCACACGCCGGTGCGTGTCGAGCACTTCGCCGTGCTCTGGCACGGCTTCGTGCTCAGCCGCAGGCCGGTGCCGATGCGCGACGTGACCTGGTGGACGCGCGTCACCGGCGCACGCTTCCTGCGCTACGAACTGGCGGGACGCGTCACGGTCAGTGACTGGTCGGGTTTCGCGCGCAGCGCGCTGGGCGCGCCCGCCGACGCCGACTGGCTCGAATACGAGGACCGCAGCGCCGGCCTGTACCGCGCGGCGCATGTCGTCGAGGATCGCATCGAAGCCTGCGTGTTCGTGTCGCCGCGCGCCGACCTGCCGTCGCGCGCCTGGCTGTCCGGCCTGTTTGCGAAGGACCGGCTCGAAGACCGGGACCGTCTCGGCCTGCTGATCGGCGAACCGCCCGACCGCGGCGCCGACACCGGCCCGACGATCTGCTCCTGCTTCGGCGTCGGCCGCAACACCCTCATCGACGCGATCCGCGGCGGCTGCCACAGCGCCGACGCGCTGGGCCGCAAGCTGCGCTGCGGCACCAACTGCGGCTCGTGCATCCCGGAGCTGAAGAACCTGATCGCGACGGCGCTGGAACCAGCTTAGCGCCGCGCTCACCCCATCAGCTTCTGCAGCTTCGCGCTCAGCCGCGCCAGATGGCGCTGGTGATCCTGCTCCAGCCGCGCATACGCCGCGATCAGGCGTTGTCCGCACTCGGTGAGCCGCGCGCCGCCGCCGCTGCGGCCACCGGTCAGGCGGGTCACGAGGTCGCAGCCCAGGCGCCGGTTCATCGCATCGACCGCGTCCCAGGCGGCGCGGTAGCTCATGCCCATGCGCAGCGCGGCCTGGCGGATCGAGCCGGTCTCGTCGATCGTGCGCAGCAGCTCGATGCGGCCGGGGCCGGCCAGGCTCTCGTCCCCGGCCATCAGCCAGAACTGGGAGCGGACGGCGAGGCGGGCGAGAGTCTCGGGCATGGCACGGGCGTGGTGGCTGAGGGCTTGCGTTATATATACTGCGGAACAACGCTTTGTCTCGCCCGATGTCCGACCTTTCCGCTCCCCTTGCTTGCGTCACCGGCGTCGTCCTCGCCGGCGGCCGCGGTTTGCGCATGAACGGCATCGACAAGGGCCTGATCGAGCGCGATGGCCGGACCTTGGCCGAACGGCAGCTCGAGCGGCTGCGCGCGCAGACCGGCGCTCTGCTGATCAGCGCCAACCGCAATCTCGACCGCTACCACACGCTGGGCGTGCCGGTCGTGACGGATCGCCAGCCCGGCCATCCGGGCCCGCTCGCCGGCATGCTCGCGGCGCTGCGCGCGGCGCGCACGCCGTGGATCGCCTGCCTGCCCTGCGACACGTTCGGCACGCCGGATGATCTGGTGCCGCGCCTGCTCGCGGCCGCGACCGCCGCCGCTGCGCCGGCGGCCTACGCGGTCGATGTGCACGGTTCGCAGTACACGGTCTGCCTGCTGCATACGGACCTCGCCGACGCAGTCGATGCGGCACTGCACGCGAGCCGCCGCGCCGTGCATGCGTTCCTGAACGCGCAGCACGCAGTGGCCGTGGACTTCACCGATTGCGCGTTCGCCAACCTCAACACGCCGGAGGCGCTGGCATGCTGAGCCCGGCGCCGACGCTGGCCGACGCGCGCGGACGCATCAAGCACAAGCTGCGTCTGTCGCTGACCGACCGCTGCAATCTGCGTTGCGTCTATTGCATGCCGGAAGAGCCGAAGTGGCTGCCGCGCGAACAGCTGCTCGGCGCCGACGAGATCCTGCGCCTGGCGCGCCTGTTCGTCACCGAACTGGGCATCCGCGACATCCGCCTGACCGGTGGCGAGCCGCTGCTGCGCGCGGAGGTCGTCGAGATCGTCGCGCGCCTGAACGCACTGCGCCCGCGCGGGCTCGAACGCATCGCGATGACCTCGAACGGCATCCGCTTGCCGCAGTGGGCGGCGGAACTCAGGGCCGCCGGCCTCGACGATCTCAACGTCAGCCTCGATGCGTTCACGCCGGAAACCTTCCGCCGCCTCACCGGCGGCGAGGTCGCGCCGGTGCTGCGCGGCATCGAGGCGGCGCGTGCTGCCGGGCTGCCGGTGAAGATCAACAGCGTGATCCTGCGCGGCCACAACGAGGACGAGGTGCTGCCGCTGGTGCGCTGGGCGGTGGCCGAGAACCTCACGCTGCGCTTCATCGAGTTCATGCCGCTCGACGGCCGCGGCTACTGGAACGCCGAGCGCGTCGTGCGCGAGGACGAGATCCTCGCACGCCTGCAACCGCATTACGCGATCACGCCGGAACCGCCGACCGATGATCCGGCGCATTACTACGATCTCGACGGACACTACCGGCTCGGCATGATCTCGACGATCAGCAAGCCGTTCTGCCGCCGCTGCGACCGCGTGCGCCTGTGTTCGACCGGCACGCTCTACGCCTGCCTGTTCTCGGCCAGCGGTGCCGACCTGAGGACCCCGCTGCGTGCCGGCGCGGACGATGCCGCGCTGAAAGAAACGATCCGTCGCCACGTCTGGCACAAGGAGGCCGGTTACGCCGAGCGGCCCGGCTATGTCGAGCGGCCGATCACGATGCACGTGATGGGAGGCTGAGATGAACATTCACGTTCAGTGCTACGGCGTCACCCGCCGCCTCGCCGGGGCCGAGGTCGTCACGGTCAGCGTCGAAGACGGTTCAACGGTTGCCGACGTGCTGGCCGCGCTCGCACAGCGCGGAGACGACTTCGCGCAGGTTCTGCGCCAGTGCGCGGTCGCATCCGGCGATGAACTGGTGCGGCGCACACATCGGCTCAAGAGCGGCGACGAGATCGCGCTGCTGCCGCCTGTTGCCGGGGGTTGAACACACCATGAACAGCACCGATTTCCTTCGCATCCAGTCCAACCCGCTGTCGCTCGACGCGATGCTCGCCGGCAACGCACGCGAGGACTGTGGCGCGCTGGCGATCTTCTCCGGCACGGTGCGCAATCACCATGAAAGCAGGCCGGTCACGCACCTGATCTACACCGCACATGCGAGCCTGGCCGACAAGATGATCCGCGGCATCGAGCAGGAGATGCGCGAGAAATTCGGCGTGCCGGTGTGCCAGGTCGTGCACCGCATCGGCACGCTCGGCATCGGCGAGTCGGCGATCATCGCCGTCGTGCGCGCGCCGCATCGCGCCGAAGCCTTCGCCGCGCTCAAGGCGGTCGTCGATGCGGTCAAGCACCGCGTGCCGATCTGGAAGGAGGAGTTCTACGCCGACGGCAGCAGCGCCTTCGTGACCGGCTGCTGCATCGCCGAGGATGCGGCCCAGCCGCATGAAGACCCGAACGGTTCCGCGCACGATCACGAACACTTACATCACCACCGTCATGCCCGCGAAGGCGGGCATCCAGAGACGGGGCAGACGGCGGGTTCTGGATTCCCGCATTCGCGGGAATGACGGAAAGATTCGATGCGTGACATCACCCTCAAGCCCACCACCCTGCGCAGCGCGACCGCGCGTGGCCGCATCCGCCTGACCGCCGAAGGGCTCGCGATGATCCGCGACCGGCGCGTCGAGAAGGGCGACGTCGTCGAGACGGCGCGCATCGCCGGCCTCATGGCGGTGAAGAAGACCCCGGACTGGCTGCCGCATTGCCATCCGATTCCGGCGCTCGATGCCGAGCTGCGCTTCACGTTCGAGGACGACGCGCTGGCGATCGAGGCGCAGGTGCGCACGATCGCGGCAACCGGGGTCGAGATGGAGGCGCTGACCGCGGTCAGCGCCGCGGCGCTGTGCGTTTACGACATGATGAAGCCGCACGTCGCCACCGACGCGCTGGTCATCGACGGCGTCCGGCTCACCGAGAAGAAGGGCGGCAAGTCGCAGTTCGGGCGCAAGCTCAATGCCGGGCGCGCCGCGGTGATCGTGCTGTCCGACACCGTCGCCGCCGGCAAGAAACCGGACACCGCCGGCAAGTCAGTCGCCGATGGCCTGCAGCGGGGCGGCTTCGAGATCGTCGCCTACGAGGTGCTGCCGGACGAGCCCGCGCAACTGGAGGCGCGCGTGCAGCACTGGCTCGACCAGCGCGTCGAGCTGATCGTCACCGTCGGCGGCACCGGCGTCGGTCCGCGCGACAAGACCGTGGAGACCGTGCAGCCGCTGCTCACGTCCGAGCTGCCCGGCCTGATGGAGGCCGCGCGCGCCTTCGGCCAGGCGCGCACGCCGTACGCGATGCTGTCGCGCGGCGTCGCCGGCCTGGCCGGCAACACCGTCGTCTGCACCTTCCCGGGTTCGCGCAAGGGTGCCGAGGAGACGCTCGCGGCGATCCTGCCCGGGCTCGTGCATCTGATCGAGGTCTGTCGCATCGGCCAGGCGCACGAAGGCGGTTATACGTGAGCACGGCGCTGCTGAGCGTCGACGACGCGCTCACGCGCGTGCTCGCGTCCGCGACCGGACTGCGCGCCGAGACCGTGCCGCTGGAAGACGCGCTCGGCCGGGTGCTCGCACAGGCGGTGCACAGCGCCCATCCGCTGCCGCTGTTCGACCAGAGCGCGGTCGATGGTTATGCCGTGCACCAGGCGGATCTCGCGCAGTTGCCGGCGCGTCTGCCGCTGGTGGCGACGATGGCGGCGACGGCACAGGATCACCGTCCGACGCTGGCGCGGGGCACCGCCGCGCGCATCCTCACCGGCGGCCTGCTGCCGCTGGGCGCCGACACCATCGTGCGTCAGGAACTGACGCGGCGCGAGAACGACCACGTGGTGATCCTCGAAGCGGTCGAGCCCGGCACCGACATCCGCCGCTCCGGCGAGGAATCCGCCACCGGGGCACGGGTCGCCGCTGCCGGCACGCGGGTGCACCCGGGCCTGGTCGGTGCGCTGGCGCTGGCCGGGGTGCATGAGCTCCGCGTGCGCATGCCGCCGCGCATCGTCGTGCTGATCACCGGCGACGAGGTCGTGCCGCACGGTGCGCCGCTGCGCCTGGGGCAGGTGCCGGACGCGAACGGCCCGCTGCTGCGCGCACACCTGACTGCGTGGGGTTGCGCGCCGCTGCGCGTCGAGTACGTGCCCGACCGCGAGGACGCCGTGCGCGATGCGCTGGCACGTGCGCTTGCCGACGCCGAGCTCGTGCTCAGCAGCGGCGGCGTGTCGGTCGGCGACTACGACTTCATCCCGGCCGCCGCCGAAGCGCTCGGCGCCGAGCGCGTGCTGTGGAAGGTCGCGCAGAAACCCGGCATGCCGCTGTACGTCGCGCGTCACGGCCGCGCGCTGCTGTTCGGCCTGCCCGGCAATCCGGCGTCGGTGCTGGTCAACCTGCATGTGTACGTGCGTGCCGCGCTCGACCGCATGCTCGGCCTCGATCCCACGCGGCGCTGGCACTGCGGCGTCGCGCCGGAAGCGCTGCGCCGCGAACCGAACAAGACCTTCTGGCTGCGTGCCGTCGCCACCACCGACGCACGCGGCGTCACGCGGCTGCAGACGCTGCGCGGACAGGCGTCGCACATGCTCGGCAACCTCGCGCAGGCCAACGCGCTGGCGCGCGTGCCCGGCCTGCACGAGCCGGCCGGCGTCGAGGTGCTGCACTGGACCGCGCTGTAGCCCGGGCCGGCGTGTCGCGCGGCGGCGGACCGCGACTTCAGTGGCGCGCGAGGCGCTGCAGGATCAGCGCAGCCAGCTTGTCGTAGGCGCCGTCGAAGTGGTGCCCGCCGGGCAACTGCTCCGCGTGCACGTGCGCGGCGCCCGCGCTGCGGCACAGTGACTCGTCCTCGTCCTCGCCGTACAGGCACAGCACCTCGGCCGCGTTCAGGCGTTCGATCTCGGGACGCACCGGCAGACCCGCAGGATCGTCCCCGAGCCAGTTGCCGAGGTGGAACTCGAAGGACGCGCGCGCTTCCAGACCCATCAGCACGGTCTGCACGACGCGCTGGCGTGTCGTCGGCGGCAGGCGGTTGACGGCGAAGGGCAGGACGTTGGCGCCCTGCGAGTAGCCGATCAGCACGGCGTGCGGCCGCTGCCAGCGCGCGGCGTAGTGGCGCAGGATACGGTCGAGATCGGCGGCCAGGCCGTCGGGCGTGCGCGTGCGCCAGAAGTAGCGCAGCGAGTCGAGGCCGACGACCGGCAGCCCGCGCGCCGCCAGCGCCGCGGCGACTTCCTTGTCGAGCCCGGCCCAGCCGCCGTCGCCGGACAGCAGCACGGCGAAGGTGTCGCCGTCACCCGTCGCCGGTACTTCGACGATCGGCAGGTCGGGCAACGCGGCCGGCACCGGCACGGCGACGTGCGGACGCGCCGCCATCCGCGCGTAGGCATCGAGCAGCGACGCGTGCGGCGGCAGCGTTTCGGCGCCGCGCACGTGCGCGGCGAACTCGGCGGCGATCGGCGCGGGACAGGCGCCGGCGTCGTCCAGAAGCAGCCAGGGCGCGGGCACCTGCGCGACCGGTTGCAACGCCGGCCCCTGCACCGTGCTGCCGACGACGCGCGGACGGGCGTCGGTGCATAGCGGCTTGCGCAAGGTCAGTCGCGGGCAGAAGCCGGCAGTGATCGCGCCACCGAAGGTATCGGCCGGCGCGGCGGCGAGCATCGCGTAGGCCAGTTCCGCACCGGCACCGCGGCCGACCAGCAGCGGCGTCAGATAGCCTGGCACGCGCGCGTAGCCCTGCAGATAGTGCGACAGGTTTTCCAGATCGCCGTCGGGAAACACGCAGTCGCCGTCGTCGGCCTCGAGCGCGCGGCGCAGCTGCGCGTAGTCGATGCCGGCGACCAGCGCGTCGCGCGCAGCCAGGGCCTGCACGTCGCGCTCGGCTGCGGCGTCCCAGCCGGCCGTATCGGACAGGTACAGCACGAACTGCTGCGCCGCACCGGACGGTCGGTACAGCCGCACCGGGTCGAACAGCCCGTGCGTGATGTGCTCCTGCGCGAAACCCGGCACCGCGCGCAGCAGGCCCGCGAGCAGGACGAGTCCGGCGACGAGACGTTTCACTTGGAGATCACTCCGCGCAAGCCGCCGCCGATCAGCGCGGCGACGTCCGAAAGCACGAACAGCGGCGCCAGCCCGCCCGGCGCGGCGAGATAGCGCGGCTCCCACTGCGGGTCGAACTTCTCCTTGAACGCGCGCAGGCCGCGGAAGTTGTAGAAGCGCTCGCCGCGCGTGTACAGCAGGCGGCCGAGGCGGTGCCACTGCGAGGCGAGCGGATGCTCGGCCATGCCGGCCAGCGGCGCCATGCCCAGGCCGAAGCGCTGGAACCCTTGCGCCTGGAAGTGCTGCATCAGGCTGACGAACAGGAAGTCCATCGTCCCGGGCGGCACGTCCGTCCGGTGACGCATCAGATCGACGCTGGCTTCGACGCGCGCCTCGGTGGTCAGCAGCGTGGCGAAGGCGACGATCTCACTGCGGCGGCGCACCAGTGCGAGCGGCACGCGCTGCAGATAGGCAGGATCGAAGCTGCCCAGCGAGAAGCCCTTCTCTGCCGCCTGCTGCTCCGCGAGCCAGGCATCGGAGATCGCGCGCAGGGCGTCGATCAGCGTGGATGCCGAGCCGGGCGGCACGATCTCGCAGCTCAGGCCCTCACGCTCGGCGCGGCTCACGGCGTGACGCAGCTTGGCGCGCGCCTTGCCCTGCAAAGAGAAGTCCGCGAGCGGCACATGGGCATACTCGCCGAGCTTGTACAGCTGCAGACCGGCGTCGAGGTACAGGTTCAAATACTGCGGCCGCACCTGGTAGAACGCCGCGCGGCAGCCAGCCGCGCGCGCCTGTTCGAGGAACGACCAGATCAGCTCCGGCCATTCGTTGGTCGGTCCGACCGGGTCGAACAGCGCGATCCACGAACGGGCGCGACGCCCGAACATGACGAAGGCCTGCTGCGACTTCGAGAACATCAGCGCCTTGTCGCCAGCCAGCGCGAGGCCGGCCTCGGCGCTGGGTTGCGCGCCGACGATCGCAGCGGCACGGTGCAGATCGGCGCTGCCCGGCAACGGCGCCTTGGCGACGTGCGGCCGGAACAGCTGCCGGGTCGCCAGCAGCAGCGTGAGCACCGCCACGGCCACCTGCGCGCGCAGCGAACGCGGCGCATGGCCGTCGAACTCGAACTGCCACCACAGCTCGTGCGTGTATTCGACATCGCGGTAGGCGAAGAACAGCAGTGCGGTGGTCGCCGCGATGATCGCCGCGACAGCGAGCAGCCAGCCGGCGCTGAACGGCTGCGCCAGCAGCGATGCCTTGCGCGTGAACTGATCGTGCGACACCGCCAGCGCCGCGGCGAGCAGCGCCAGCAGCGACGCCTCGGACAGCGCGATGCCCTTGGGAATGGCCAGCACGAGGCTGACCAGCGCGATCACCAGGCCGGCCCACCAGGCCGCATCGAGGCGCTGCAGCATGCCGCGCGCGACGAACAGCAGGGCGACGCCCGCGACGCTGCCGAGGAAATGCGAGGCTTCGACCAGGCTCAGTGGCACATACTGGGCCAGCAGTTCGGTGGCGTCGTCCGTGGCCGGCGTGGCGCCGGACAGCAGCAGGACGATGCCGACGATCAGCGTGAATGCGGCGAGTCCGGTCGGCGCGAGGCTCGCGGCCGCGCGCACCACTGGCGCACCGCTGCCGCGGCGCAGCTCATAGGCCACCAGCAGCGCCAGCGCGAGCAGCAGGGGCAAGGCGAAATAGATCAGCCGGTACAGCACCAGCGCCGCCGCCAGCGCGTCGGTCGGCACGCGCCCGGCGAGCGCGACGAGCATGATCGCCTCGAACACGCCGAGCCCGCCGGGGACGTGGCTGATGACGCCGAGCACGACGGCGATCGAGAAGAAGCCGAGAAAGGCGGCGGCCGGAACCGCATCCGCCGGCAGCAACACCCACAGCACCGTCGCCGCCGCGGCGATGTCGAGCGCCGAGAACAGCAGCTGCTGCAAGGCCAGGCCAAGCGACGGCAGCGTGATGCGCACGCGGCCCAGGATCCGGCGCTCGCCGCCGCCACCGCGACACAGCCAGAGGATGCCCGCCGTGGCACACAGGACCACCGCCGAGGCGACGCGCAGCAGCACGGCCGGCAGCTGCAGCGCCGGCGCCACCGCATCGGCGCCCCACCACAGCGCCGCGGCGCCGACGGTGGCGATGCCCAGACCGAAGGACAATGCGTTGAAGGCGATCGCGCGCGCGATCAGTCCGGCCTCGACGCCGGCCGCCGAGTACAGCCGCATGCGCACCGCGCCGCCGGTGAGCACGCCGACGCCGATGGCGTTGCCGATGGCATAGGCGATGAACGAGGTCGGCGCGACGACCCGGTACGGCAGTGCCGCGCCCACGTAGTGCAGCGCGGACCGGTCGTACCCGGTCAGCGCGGCAAAGCTCACCGCGGTCGCCAGCGCGGCCGCGGCCAGCGCGGACGGCGGCGTCGCGCGCAGCGCAGCGGCGAGGTCGGCGAGACTCAGCTCGTCGAGCAGACCGCGCAGCGCGTGGAACAGCAGGGTGCCGACCAGCAGTGCGAAGGCCGCCAGCAGCACATGGCGCCAGCGATCGAGCAAGGCCAGCAGGCGCGAAGCGCTGGCGGTCGGTACGGCGGGTGGTGGCGCGTTCACATCGACGGGAACCCTCTGCCCCTCAAGGCCAGACGGGTCGGATCGTAGCCGCCGGCGCGCGCTATGGACACGAACGGCGGCACCGAGTTCCGCCCGGAGCGCCGGCACCCCGGCTCACTGCGCAGCAGGCGAAGCTTCCCTCTGGAGCCCAATGTTAGAGGGCGCGGTTATAACCACAGTGGGAAAGCTGCAACACGCGCAGAAGCGGATAGTTTTCTGATATGGCACTGCGGCAAGCAACGCCACGCTCGACAACCTTTGAGCGAACCTCGGCGACAAACTCGTCTATGGACATGATTTGACCACCTGCAATGGTGTCTCGACCTTTGGGGTGAGAGGGAAACACTGCGATTTGACGCAGTGGAGTTTCTGGCGGCAACCAGGAAAAGACTTCAGCAACAATGAGTTTCCGTGCTGCCTCGAATTTTTTGGCGTATCTGACCTCGCGTGTATCCCATGTGTGGGCATCAACCGACGGCTCGTAATGAACAAGATCGCTGGTGTGGGGGTTATAGCCGATGACATCAAGCTCCATTTCCCAGCCGCCATGTTTTAGCCGCCCAACCTTGGTGTTTCGGCGCACCAAGTAACCCTGCCAGTCGAGGTATTCAACGATGAGGGATTCGAGGTGAGACATAGCGCGCTCTAACGCCCAGGTTCAGCGGCGGACCGCGAAGCGGACCATCCGCTGCATCGGTTGTTGGACGGCACGCCACCTACTCCTGCACATAGCCAGCTTCGCGTTGATGTCGTACTGAAAGCACAAGCACGGTGTCCTGCTCTGGCTCATAGCTGTACAGTGCAACATAGCCAGACTTTCCACGAGAAATAACGAGTTCTCTTAGTCCCTGCTCTGCGCAGCGCCCGATCAATGGATGATTCGTAAGGATTTGTACCGCCTCGGTGATGAGATCCACCGTTTCAAGCGCAGCAGATGGCTCAGCCTGCAAGAGAAAGTCGGTGAGCCGGGCGAGATCAGAGAGCGCTCGTTCGGCGTAAATTACGCGCGCCAATTTTTTGCCCTTGGTTTTGGGGCGGACTTGCCTTGCACCTTGGCTCTTAGGTACGCATGTACCTCTGCAGTAACGTACCCCTTGCCAGATTTGACTGCCTGTTTTCTTGCAGCAACTGCATCAGCGACGAACTGCGCTCGCCTCTCCGCATTTGCG
The DNA here is from genome assembly GCF_040066175.1 of Fontimonas sp. SYSU GA230001. Classification (NCBI taxonomy): domain Bacteria; kingdom Pseudomonadati; phylum Pseudomonadota; class Gammaproteobacteria; order Nevskiales; family Nevskiaceae; genus Fontimonas; species Fontimonas sp. SYSU GA230001. The sequence continues at coordinate 2,658 of NZ_JBEAAM010000011.1, read as the reverse complement.
GCTGCGGCACGAATGGCATCAACCATAAATGCATGTGTTGTGACGCCTTGCTGCTTTGCAGCCGCGGCGGCAAGCTGCTTTACGTCTTCAGGAAGCTTCAGTGAAGTCGTAGACATGGCGGGGCGCTCCAGATGCGGTGTCACCATGGTAATACCCAGCAGCTCATCGGAACAACTTGTCCCCTTGTGGTGCCTAACGCTCCGATTCAGCGGCGGGCCGAGCGCGCAGCGCGAGGACCGTCCGCTGGAACCCGTGGTTGGGCCCCAAACGCGGACCAGGGTCTGATCTTGCCCAGCTTTGGGCCGATTGAGCGCTCCGCAACCTCAGTGTCGTATGCCGCCTGTGCCCGCAGCCAATAGCCATTGGAGAGGCCAAAGAAGCGACAGAGGCGAAGGTCCGTGTCAGCCGAGATGGAGCGCTTGCCGGCCACAATGTCTCCGATGCGCTGCGCCGGAACGCCAATCTCCTTGGCCAGCCGGTAATTAGTGATGCCCATGGGCTTAAGGAACTCCTCAGCCAGGAGTTCACCAGGGGTAACGGGGCTAAGTTTGCTCATCTGTGCCTCTCTCTCAGTGGTAATCCGCAATCTCCACGTCTTCGGCGCCTGCTGCCGTCCATCGAAAACAAAGACGCCACTGATCATTGATGCGAATGCTGAATTGGCCGGCTCTATCGCCTTTCAATGCTTCGAGCCTGTTGCCAGGGGGCACCCGCAAGTCGTCTAACCGCGCTGAGATCTCGAGCTGCCTAAGCTTGCGGCGGACTACCGAGGCGATATTGGCGAAACGCCTGACGCGCTCGCCGCGGGCGAGGGCCTCTGTTTCGGCGCAGGCAAACGACTTGATCACGCGCCATAGTAACGCGTCTCGTGATTAACGTAAAGCGTGCCTATTTGAGGCCCAACGCTCCGGTTCAGCGACGGACCGCGCAGCGGGTCGTCCGCTGCAACCGGTTGTTAGCCTGACTCACTACCGCCCTGGTCCTGGAGGGTTCATTGAATGACTCCGAGCTGTCGCATCATGCCGAGCTGATCGAACTGCCCTCGGACTTCGGTGACCTTCCCATTGGCAATACTGAGAATGGCGATCGCCCCAACCTCGATGTCCTTTTGGCTGGGTTGAATACCCATGAACTCGCCTTGATGGGTGCCACGCAAGGTAAACCGGACCACGACCTTCGCGTCATCCGCGATCGTCTCCTCGACCGTGTGCCGCAAGTTGGGGAACCCCGCGTAAAAGGCGTTGGCGAACGCCTGGTGGTCTGGTAGCGTCATGGGCGGATTGCCGCCGATACGCGCAAGATAGTTCGACGCACAAAGATCGGGATCAGGACCACCTCTTAAACGATCCTGTGCCTCGAAGAACTTGCACCCGAGCTCGCGATGTCTTTCTGCCGCCATACTTTTTCCTCCTATTTCGCGGACAACTCAATGTATCAGCCTCGTGAGAGTCCGGCTAACGCTCCGGTTCAGCGGCGGGCCGCGCGGCGGACCGTCCGCTGCAACCGGTTGTTAGCCATGAGCGCGCCACACTTCAGGCCACCCTGCTGCCCTTGCTTGCTCGAACTGCTCCGCAGAGAGAATCTCTTCGATTGTGTTGGTGCTGATAACCCCTTCCTCACCAAACGGGGCTGCGACACTAAACGCTTTAACTCGCAGGGTATAGACGCCCGTGCGCTCGATGACACGACCGTACACCGTGAAATCAAGCAAGGGATAGCAAAAGAAAGTGAAGTCGAAAGGCTTGTACTTCACTTTCTCCCTTTTGCCACGCGAGAGCAGGCGCTGAAGAAGCACGCGCTCCACACCCGGGCCATCCGTGCACTTTAGTGATGCAGCTATGTCAGCGAATTGAGACGTCGAAAGAGATGAGACCGCAGCGGCGATTGACGATCGGATTGTCTCTACATATGCAGGCCAGTAATGCGTCAAGCCGTTCTGAAGCTGCTCCTTGACTTCTTCCCAAGGGTCTTGGAGCGCAGAATCGTCGCCCGAAAGATGGACGTCGATGTCCCGCAGTGTCTGTACGATAGCGTCGAGGATGTCTCTTGGTTTCATGGCTAACGCCTGCGCTCAGGCGCGTGCGTCTTCGCACGTCGCCTGGAGCGCATGGTTGGGCAACTGCCACTCCCACACTGGCCCATCTTCAGGATGATCGACTGTTCCCACCATGGCGAAGCCAAGGCGCCGAAGAATGGTCGTAGATGCACTTTCTTGCGGGAGCGTTTGTGCAGCAATGACTACCTTCATATCCGCCATCCTGCCACGCTCAATGAGAGCCTCCGCCATGCGTGTGGCGAAGCCGCGCCCCTCGAACCCAGGGAAGGTGAAGTATGCAATCTCCACACGATTTGCCACCGGTGGCGACTTGAAGCCGCAGGTGCCGATGCAAACAGATCCGTCCAAGGCGAAGTATCCCAGCCATGGCGGTACGAATCCCATACGCTTGTAGAGATCGACGTACGCTGCTCCCACTTCCTTGGCGGCATCCGGCAGATCAGGGATGTCCTCTGCAGGCATACCAGCACGGGATACGTGTATTAGCTTCATGCTTCTGATGCCCAACGCCCCAGCTCAGCCGCGTGCCGCGAGCGCAGCGAGTGGCACGTCGGCTGGAGCTGATAGTTGGGGCTGCCGTAGCTACTCACCCTTGGCCTTCT